>CAZLOP010000085.1:0-2177 GCA_964561205.1 uncultured Clostridium sp.
AAACAATAAATTGTAAAATATTATTTTCTTAAAAGTTTTGTTTTGGTATAATCATAAAAAAGTTCTTTTGGAGGTTTTTGTGTTAAAGATAACAAATAATATTATTAAAAAAGAATATGAAAAAATTGATAATGTTGATAATTAGGAAAAGAAAAAGAGAATGGAGATGATATCAGATATTCTATGGAAAATTAATATATATAATCAGCATACAGAAGAATATTCATATTATGAAAAACGTAAGAAATTATCTGAACAGGGCGTAGTTTTCAATATTGTAGATAGTAATGAATTAAAAAAGAAATGGATAGAATTATTTACAAAGGATATATCAAATAAAACTAAAAAAGAAATATATTTTAATTATTATTATTGGCATATTTTTAGCTACAATATTTTGAAGGCTAAAAATAGAAAAAATGCAAGATATGCTTTTAATTCGTGCAGAAAGAAGCGTGTGTATGTTTTTTATCAAAATAGTGAAGAAGGTTATTTGATAGAAAATGCACATTTATTAAAATCTTCTGATTTTGATATGGATGATGATATTTATTTATTTGATGCTGATGAAAAATGGACGTATATACATACTCATGAAGATCAATGTGGTCCATATTTTTATCATAGTTAAATAAAATTTAATGATATATTATCAAAGAAATATTGAAAAACATACATTAGTGTGGAATAAATATTTTTAGGTGAATAAATGATAAAATGCAGAAATAGCAGAGTATTAAAGAAAATTACAGCTAGAAGTAAGGAAATTCTTATTGATGATAATTCCAAGGTTGTTTTTATTAGTGATGTTCATAGAGGTGATGGAGGCAACACAGATTCTTTGCGAATGAACAAAAATATATATAAGGCAGCACTTGAATTTTATTATAATAAAAATTATATTTTAACAGAGTTAGGTGATGGAGATGAGCTTTGGAAAAATAAAAATCTAAAAGATATAGCATATAATTATAAAGATATTTTTGAGATTTTAAATAAGTTTAATGATAATAATAAGCTATATATGGTCTATGGTAATCATGATATAATAAAATCCGATTCTGGATTAATCAATAAATGTTTAAGAGAACTTAAAATTGTAAGTGAAAATTTTGGAACCGAAATTATAAAGTTATATAGCAGTATAAATTTTTATGAAAGTGTCATATTTAAATACAAAGATAAAAAGATAATAGGTTTTCATGGACATCAGGTTGATTTTATTAACTGTGATTTATGGAAGATAAGCAGATTTCTTGTACGATATTTTTGGCGCAATATGGAAAACATAGCAGGTTTTAAAGAACCAACAAGTCCATCAAGTAATTATAACAAAGGAGATGAAATAGACAGGATTCTTTACAAGCTTGCTCAAAAGGAAAAGCAGATAATAATCTGTGGTCATACACATAATGATGTATTTACGTATCCTAAAGAAGGATTCTATTTCAATGATGGCTGTTGTGTATTTCCATCATCAGTTACATCAATTGAAATTGAAAATGGAAAAATATCTTTGGTAAAATGGTCAATGGAAGTAAACAAGGAAAAGTTTATTTATATTAATAGAAGTATAATAGAGGGTCCATGTAGAATTGAGGAATATTTTGATTAAACATAGAAAAGGGGAATTTAAATGAAATTTATTGATCTTCATTGTGATACAGCAATGAAAATTTATGAAGAAAAATTAAATTTAAAGAGCAGTGCCTGTAGTGTTGATATAAAAAAATTAAAAAAAGGGAATGCACTGGCACAGGTATTTGCTTTCTTTGTTGAATTAAGCAAACATGAGGATGCTTATGATTATTTTAATAAAATGTATGATAATTTTATTAAGCAGGTAGAAAAAAACAGCAGTGAAATAAAAATAGTAAGGAACATAGAGGAATTATTTAAAGCTGAAAAAGAAAAAAAGATAGGAGCATTTTTATCAATTGAAGAAGGGCAGGTTATTGAGGGCAATCTGGATAATCTGAAAAATGTATATGATAAAGGTATAAGAATATTGACTCTTACATGGAACTTTGAAAATGATTTAGGATATCCTAATGCTCAATATAAGTATAAAAATAAAGGATTAAAGTCTAGGGGCATAGAGGCGGTAGAATATTGTGAACAGCTTGGAATATTACCTGATGCATCTCATTTGTCTGATGAAGGGTTTTATGATCTTG
>CAZLOP010000085.1:2187-6809 GCA_964561205.1 uncultured Clostridium sp.
AAAAGCCATTTATTGTTACTCATTCAAATGCAAGAAGTGTAACTGAGCATCCTAGAAATTTAACTGATGATATGATAAAATTGCTAGGAAATAAAGGCGGAGTTATGGGAATTAATTTCTGCAGTGACTTTTTAGGAAATGAAAGCATTTCTACAATAGAGGAAATTATTGCCCATATAAAGCACATACGAAATATAGGGGGAATTGATGTAATTGCTCTTGGCAGTGATTTTGATGGAATAGAAAATGAAGTAGAAATAAAAGATTCATCACAGTTTCATAAGCTTTATTCTGCTTTGAAAAAGATTAATTTTTCAGATGACCATATTGAAAAAATCTTTAGTAAAAATGTAATACGATTATTTAAAGAAACTTTATAAATAAGAAAGAGGGAATTAAAATAGGACGTTTAGATGGAAAAACTGCACTGGTTACTGGTGCAAGCAGAGGAATAGGCAGGGCAATAGCAGAAAAACTTGCCAGAGAAGGAGCCAGTATCATAATAAATTACAGCAGTGATGATAAAAATGCCAAAGAGACTTTAGAAATTATCAAAAATAATGGCGGTTATGCATCATGTATAAAAAAGAGCGTTGAGTCATTAAAAAACTGCAAAGAAATAATAGACGAAGCAGTAAAGGAATTTGGAAAAATTGATATTCTTGTAAATAATGCAGGTATAAGTATTATAGGATTATTTATGGATACCAGTGAAGAAGAAATAGAAAAAATAATGAATATTAATCTTATGGGTAATATTTATATGACTAAATGTGTGCTAAAACACATGGTGTCAAGAGGATATGGCAGAATTGTAAATATTTCATCCATGTGGGGAGAAGCAGGTGCCTCATGTGAAGCATTGTATTCTGCAACAAAAGGTGGAATTAATGCATTTACAAAGGCAATAGCAAAAGAAATGGCAATGAGTGATATAAGAGTAAATGCCATAGCCCCAGGTGTTATTGATACGGCAATGAATGCAGGACTAGATGAACAAAGCAGGGAAGAACTAAAAGAAGAAATACCAATGGGACGTTTTGGACTTCCTGAGGAAATTGCAAAAGCTGTAGTATTTTTATGCAGTGATGAATCTTCTTATATTACAGGGCAGATTTTACGTATAGACGGCGGATTTATTTAATCTGCTTTTTGTTTGATTTATATATTATATTTTTAGGAGGAATTATATGTTTACAATGGATGAATTAAAGGTGATCAATGAAGCACTTAAAATAGCAGATGATCATTATAAAGAAATAATGGATAATAATAAGGGAAATAAAAATGTTGTAGTGGCTAATAACAGAAAACAAAAAAAGCTGTGGCTGGTACAAAATAAGATGAAGAAGCTTCTTGAAGGAGATAAATAAATATTTTGACAAAAGAATATATTTTTAAATTTAACAGGTAATAGTTTATAGAAAACAAGCTCAAATGCTCATTATATGAATGTTTGGCTTGTTTATTTTTATGTATTACTATCCTATATATAAGGGTTGGTGAAAATTCTCGCTTTTTCTGTAATTTCTTAATATTCTTTTTTAGGAGTTAAATCGTTGCATTCAAATGCACAACAGAAATAGAGAGAAAAACTAAATTGAAATTAAGTAACAAAAATAAAAAATAGATAAATAAATGTAAAAGGTTGACAAATACATTTTGAAGTATTATCCTAATAATAGAAATAAATAATAATGAATTACTTTAACTTAAGAAGTATTTAAATTTATTTTTTATATCTATTAATTGATTAACAGTAACATGAGATGTTAAAAAGTTTAAGGGAGGTGAAAATATGGTTGTATTTGAAATTAAGTTAAAAGTATTTTTATTGAAAGATTTACAATTATCAAAGGTTCAGTCCAAAGTTACCAGGTTTATTGATAGTGGTTTATCAGAAAATAAAAATTATCTGAATATGCATTTAAAAAATGGGTTTAAAGAATATTGTTTTGATAGTTTGTATCCTATTGAAAGCGAAAAAATCTATAAGAAGAATAATATATATACAGTAACTATAAGAACTATAAATAAAGAATTAGCAGTGTTTTTCTCAGAACAGTTAAGTAATTTTTATAATGATGATATAAAAGGATTGACGTCAGAAGTAAGAATTATTCCTAAAAAACATATAGAAAAAATTTATTCAATAACACCAGTTGTATTAAAAAATGATAACGGTTATTGGAGAAAAATAATGACTATAGAGCAATTTGAAAAGCGATTAAAAGATAATCTTATAAAAAAGTATAATTATATAACAGGAGAAAAGCTGAATGAAGATTTTCAGTTTTATACTGCTATTGAATTTAAAAATAAAAAGCCAATTTCAATAGAATATAAAAATGTAAAACTTTTAGGGGACAAGATATCTTTAAATATATGTGAAAACGATACAGCACAAAAATTAGCATATCTTGCTTTAGGAATGGGTATTTTAGAAAATAATAGCCGTGGACAAGGCTTTTGCAATTATCGCTGGCTTTAAGGAGGTGAAAATATTTGCTTAAGGAATGTTTAGAAGTATTTAAAAGTGACTTGGAAAATAAACAAAAAGAAATAATTGATGCATATGTTCCTGTTCCTGGAACATATGTTATTGTTAAACCAAAAGATGGTTCTTTTGAGATAAAAGATTATTTTGACATAAAGCTAGATAAAAAGACTAAAGAACTAAGTGGAAAAACTAATTCCAATTTCTATAATATATGTAATTATGATTATAACAGTATAATTTTTGGAACAAACAAACCTATGGCTAGGGGAAAATTTGTAAACAAGAAAATAATCCACAGTAATAATTATTTATCATTTTTTGTTAAAAAAGAAAGCTTGACAAATGGAAAACTAACAAATGATGTAATTGATAATTATTATGAAACATTAGAAAATCCATATTTAAAATATACAGGTAAGTCAAAGGAAATATATGAATTAGTTGAAAAAGAAATTGGAAAAGTTGATGTGAATAAAGTTCAAAAGATTAAAGAATGGATTACAGAAAATATATTTGATTTGGGTATAGAACTTACAGGAAAAGATTATTTAAAAATATTTTTTGAATATCCTTTAGAAGAGTATGTAAGGGAAGGCAAAAGATATACTATTCCTAATATTTATAACAGTAATGATTATAACATTGAATTAGATAACATTATATATGGTCTGCCTAATAATAATATGGGACTTAATTCTAAAAAGCCTTACTTAGAAAATAAAACAAGAAAAAATACATTACCTTATTTATTAAATATTGAAGAAGTTCAGCTTCAAAAGGAATTTTTTGATTATTTAATAAATGAAGTATCTGTTGGAAAACTTAATATTTTTATTGATATGGATCAAAAGAATATATATCCATGTGCAGATGGAGACTTACCTAATACTGATTTTGAAAATGGCTTATTTTTAAGGCTTATGAAAGGATTTGAAGTTGAAATTCACAATTTTGATACTATTGTTTCATACAAAATGAAATTAAGAAAATCATTAGACATGAAAAATATATTAGGACTTAATTTAGAAAAAGCACCAAATCAAAAATATGGCTTAATAAAAGATAAAAAAGTATTACAGAATGTTTTAGATGAAGTATTTTTTAATAAATGTCTTATACATAATTATTTCACTGATGCTGGAAATATATCTATACGGGATAATATATTAAAAACAAATCTATTACTTGCAAGGGATTCAATTTTTAATTGGATATATAAAGGAATAGAAAATAATTATGGAGTTGCAGCAGTACTTGACAAAGTGTCTTTAAATCTTATTAAAGGTTCAATTAATAATGGATATGGAATGAAGGCTGGGTATCAGTTTAATTTAAGATGGGCGCTAAAAGAATATTTTGGAGGTGAAGAAAACATGGCAGATATAATTCAGGAAGTAAAGGAATCTTTACGAAATAAAGTCAAAGAATCTAGTACAGGAAAGATAGATAATGATAAGGAATATTATTTTGCTATAGGTCAGCTTGTAAACTACTTATTATCAAAGAGCAGAGGAAAGAAAAAGCCTCATTCTCTTGCAAATCAATTTATAAACTCAAAAAGCAATGATGATATTAAAGAAAAACTTAGAAAATTATATATTAAATATAGCTATGATTTAGAAACAAAAGGAAAGCGATTTAATAATCTTTATGCAATGATACTTGGATATGTTCCAGAGGGAAAGGTTAATAATGACTTACTTATAGCAGGATATTTAAACAGCAGTTTAATTTATGAAAAGAATTCTGAGAATAGTAATGGGGGTACAAAATAATGAATAAAAGAGTATACGGAGTTTTGGGAATATCATCTATAATGTCAAATTGGAATGCAGATTTTACTGGATATCCAAAAACTACTTCTGATGGAACTACTTTTGGAAGTGATAAGGCATTAAAATATCCAATGAAGAAAATGTGGGACAATAATGGTGAAAAAGTACTTTATATTAAATCAATGAAGCTTACAGAAGGAAAAAAGGGTGAAGTGATGCTTGTACCAAGGGCTTTAAAAGAAAGATATGAACAGATTTTTGGAGTTGAAGATTTAAAGAAAGATAAAGATGCCAGAGCAGTTTTAACAAATCTTTTTTCAGCTATAGATGTTAAGAATTTTGGTGCT
>CAZLOP010000086.1:0-6713 GCA_964561205.1 uncultured Clostridium sp.
ATTTTTCTGAAAGAAAAATTTCCTTCACTCTTAGTTCTTAGTTTTTAGTTCTTAGTTTAATTCGTTAAATTATAATTTATCAGATAAAAAAGGAACTGATTACCAATTAGTTCCTTTTTTAAATGGCCCATTCTCCATTTTTAAATACAGCTACTGTACTGCCATTATTTTTAATTCCAACAATATTAGTGTCTTTAGTTCCAATCATGAAATCCACATGTGTACCAGAGCAGTTAGCCTTGTTTTTTAATAATTCTTCATCACTCATAAAATCTCCATTTTTAATGCAGCTAGTGTATGAAGAACCAAGTGCTAAATGACATGATGCATTTTCATCATATAGTGTATTATAAAAAATAAGATTGGACTGTGAAATGGGAGAACTAAATGGAACCAAAGCAACTTCGCCTAAAAATCTTGAATGTTCATCATGTTTTAAAAGTTCTTGCAAGTATTCAAGTCCTGTTTCAGCAGTACAGTCTATGGCTTCACCATCTTTAAAAGTTATGCTGAAATTGTTTATTATATTTCCCATATAACTTAATGGTTTTGAGCTATAAACAATTCCATTTACACCATCAAGCTTTGGTGTTGTATACACTTCTTCTGTAGGCATATTGGCAATAAAGCTGTATCCATCCATACATTTATCTTCTCCGCCACACCATATATGATTATTAACAAGCTGAACTTTTAAGTCTGTTCCAAGAGAATTTGTAAAATGAAGACAATCAAAATTGTATTGGTTCAGCTTTTTAACTTTCTCATGGAGTGAAGCAGTATGTTTATTCCAGGCTTCAATAGGATTATCTTTTAAAAGTCTCATAACTGAGAAGATAGCATTCCACAACATTTCAACAGCTTTATCAGGGGCTGCATCTGGAAAAACCTTTTCGGCCCAGCCTTGAGTAGGAACAGATACTATACACCATGCATTTTTGTTGCTGTTTGCAGCATCATAATATTTTTTTAATGCAGTATGTCTGCTTTTTTGAAATGCAGATATTTTCTGTGAATCAACACCTTTTAAAATTGACGGGTCTGAAGCAGAAATACTTAAGAATGCTGCTTTTTTATCTACATAGTAGTCATAGCGGTCCTTTTCAAAAGGTGGAGTAAAGGAAAGAATTTCTTTTGAAGTATTTATATATTTTATACGGCTGAATTTTTCATCATTATAATTAATAACTACTTCAGATGCTCCTCGTGCATAAGCTTCTTCTGCAATTAAACGGGCAAATTCAGAACATTCAATAGGGCTGTTTATTATGAGCATCTGGTCTTTTTGAATATTTACTCCTTTTTTAACTGCAAGCTCTGCATATTTTATTAAAAACTCATTTGTCATTTTTATCACCTCGCAAAGATTATATTATGATATTACAACAAATTTTTTGTATATTAAATAAAAAAATGCTTTTAGGGAAAAATTAATAATAAGTATAAAATTTTTTATGATTTTATGTTAAAGTGTAGAGTATAATTATTTTGTATGCCATAATATATTATGGTAGTTTTTATTAAAATTATTATGATGTGGAGTTCAATAAATAACACTTCACAGAAAGAGGAAAAAAATGAACAAAGAATTTTTATTAATTATAGATGGGTCAAGTCTTTTAAGTACACAATATTATGGAAATCTTCCACGTGAAATAATGTTTGCAAAAACAACTGAAGACAGAGAAAAGTTTTATTATAAAATAATGCAGACATCAACTGGAATATACACAAATGCTATATATGGTTTTATGCGTACCATTGTAAAGATTTTAAAAAATCAAAAACCAGCTTATATTGCAGTAACATGGGATTTAAGCAGAAATACATTCAGACGTGAACTTGATAGTGAATATAAAGGAACAAGAGGAGAAATGCCAGCTCCTTTAAAGGATCAGTTTAAGTTATGTCAGCAAATCTTAAAAGAACTAAATATTCCGCAGTTTATGGATACAAGATATGAAGCAGATGATTTTTCAGGAACATTAAGCAGCAAATTTGAAAAGGAAGTTCCAGTAAGAATACTTACAAAGGATAATGATTATCTTCAGCTTGTAACTGAAAACACAAGATTATGGCTCATGTTTACAACACAGGACAAAGCAGATGGATTATTTAAAAAGTATGAATTAAATAAAGATGACTTAAATCTTCCAGACAAAGCTTTTGAGCTAAACCCTGCTTTAGTAAAATCTGAATTTGGAATAGAACCATGCCAGGTTGCAGATTTAAAAGCTCTTGTTGGTGATAAGTCAGACAACATAAAAGGGGTTTCCGGAGTAGGAGAAGCAAGTGCAGTTCCATTAATAAATCACTATAAAACAATAGAAAATTTATATGAAAATATAAGAAATCTGGATAAAAGCAAAGAAAAAGAAATTAAAGATTACTGGAAAAATCAGCTGGGAATAAAACGTTCTCCATTATCATATCTCCTAAAAACCAGCGATACTGAAATTGTAGGAGAAAAATCAGCTGTTTTAAGCAAAAAGCTTGCAACCATAAAGTGTGATATTGATTTAGGTAATACAAAATTAGAAGATTTAAAAGTTAATATTAATTTAGAAAATGGAAATAAACAATTTGAAAAATTAGAATTTAAATCAATTAATCTTGATTCCATATATGATGAAGTTTCAGAAGGAAAAAGTGAAGAACAGACATTAAAAGAAATAACTAAAATAAACATTACTAAAGAATCAGAGTTTAAGAATTTATTTAAGGCTTTTAAAGAAAAAGTATATTTAAACTATACATTAAGTGATGAATCAGTATATTCAAAGCTTCAGCTTAAAGAATTATATATATATAATAATAAAATAGCAGGAATAATTAAATTTGAAGATATAGATAAAACTTCTCAGAAAAAATTATTAAATGTTATCAAAGAATTTATGGAAGATGAAAAAATTAAAAAAGTAATTCATGATGGAAAAAATCTGGTCACATTCTTAAATAAAAATAATATATCTATAAAAGGTTTTGAATTTGATACAGCCATTGCAGCTTATTTAATTGATTCATCAAAGAATGAATATGGAATAGAAAAACTATTAAAGAAGTATTTTAATATAGATTTAGAGGCAGATAACAAAGAACTGCTTACTGCATATTTAGAAGAAATATATGAAAAATTCAGTAAAATAATTCATGATGAAAACATGGATAATCTGTACTACAATATTGAGCATCCATTAATATTTGTTCTTTCATCAATGGAAAGCTTAGGCTTTAGAGTAAACAAAGAAATGCTTGATGATTTGGCAGTTAAGTTTAAAGGCGAAATAGAAAAAACAGAACAAATTATATATGAAATGGCTGATGAAAGATTTAACATAAGTTCACCAAAACAGCTTGGAAAAATACTTTTTGAAAAGATGGATCTTCCAGTTATTAAAAAAACAAAAACAGGATATTCAACTAATGCAGAAGTTTTAGAAAAACTGGAAGATAAGCATCCAATAATAAAGCAGATAATGTATTACAGACAAATAACAAAACTAAATTCTACATATGTAGAAGGGTTAAAAAATGTTATTGACAATGATGGCTGTATTCATTCTAACTTTAATCAGACAGTAACAACAACAGGCAGATTATCAAGTACAGAGCCCAATCTTCAAAATATACCAGTAAGACATGAAATGGGTAAAGAAATCAGAAAAGTGTTTATTCCATTTGAAAAAGGCGATAAGCTTATTTCCTGTGATTATTCTCAGATAGAATTAAGAGTTTTAGCTCATATTGCAAATGATGCAAATATGATAGATGCATTTAAACATCATAGTGATATTCATACAAAGACAGCATCAGAGGTGTTTAAGGTTCCAGTTGAAGAAGTAACATCCCTTATGAGAAGCCGTGCTAAAGCTGTTAACTTTGGAATAGTTTATGGTATTGGTGCATTCAGTCTTTCTCAGGATTTAAAAATAAGCAGAAAAGAAGCTCAGGAATACATGGATATTTATTTTGAAAGATATCCTAAAATAAAAGAATATCTTGAGAATATAGTTAATGATGCAGGTGAAAAGGGATATGTTCTTACCATATTAAATAGAAAAAGATTTATTCCTGAAATTCAGTCATCAAATAAGATTGTTAAGGCACTAGGCGAAAGATTAGCCATGAATGCACCAATACAGGGAAGTGCAGCAGATATTATAAAACTTGCAATGGTTAATGTATATAATGCATTAAAGGATAATAATATGAAGAGTGAACTTATTCTTCAGGTACATGATGAACTTATTTTAAATGTTAAAGCCGATGAATTCGAAGAAGTTAAAAAGCTTGTTCAAGAAGAAATGGAAAATGCATTTAAATTAAAAGTTGCTCTTGATGTTGATGTGAATTTCGGTGAGACGTGGTATGAGGCAAAATAAAACAGCCTCATAACAAAGCTGCTGTAAATCATATGATTTGTTATTAAAAAGGAGTGTTTGTAATGATAAAAATAGGCCTGACAGGTGGAATAGGTACAGGGAAAAGTACTGTATCTAAAATGTTTGAAAATGCAGGCATAAAGGTTATAGATGCAGATAAAATTGCAAAAGGAGTTTTGGATAAAAATCCAGGAATACTAGAAACAATAAAAAGTGAATTTGGAAGTGGATTTTTTGACTGGACAGGGGAATTTCGAAGAAAAGAATTTGGAAATCACATATTCAGATTTCCAAAGCAGCGTATTAAATATGAATCTATTATAATGCCATATATAATGAAGGAAATAAAAAATGAATTTGATGACTATGAAAAGAAAAAGGAGAAAATAGTTATACTTGATGCCCCAACCCTTATAGAAAATAAAATGCATACAGATATGGACTATGTTATACTTGTAATTGCTGCTAATGCAACTCAGGTAAAACGTGTAATGGAACGTGATAAACTCAGTAAGGGTGATGCTGTAAATAGAATAAATTCACAGATGAGTGTTGAAGAAAAGAAGGAATTTGCCAATATAATTATTGACACTAACAGCAGTGATTTGGAAGTTGCACAGAAGCAGGTTGACCATATAGTGAAATTTTTTAAATTAATCAAATTAGATAGGAGAAAATGATGAAGTTCCTAAAGAGACTCTTTTGGATAATAATAATTTTTGTAGGAATATTTACTGCATGTAAATATATAGTAAAAGAAAAAATGTTTCCATATAAATATGAAAATTATGTTGATACTTATAGTGATATGTATGATTTGGACCCTTTATTTGTATTATCAGTAATGAAGACAGAGAGTAATTTTGATGAAAATGCTCAGTCTCATAAAAATGCAGTAGGACTTATGCAGATTACAGGAGATACTGGGGAATGGATTGCAGAGCAGATGAGAATTTCGGATTTTTCAGTAAGTAATTTATATGATGAAGAAACAAACATAAAAATGGGATGCTGGTATTTAAGATATCTTCTTGATATGTATAATGGTAATTCAGATTTGGCTGTAGCAGCTTATAATGCAGGACCTAACAATGTAAACAACTGGCTGTCAAATGAAGAATATTCAAAAAATGGAGAAACTCTTCATTATATACCTTTTGGAGAAACTAAAAAATATGTTGATAAACTTAATGTTTATTATGATATTTATAGATATATTTATGATAATGATAGTGATAAATTAAAAGTTATAGATTTAATAAAAAACCAGCTGGATAAATTTAGATCATGAAAAATAGAATTTAATTAAATATTTGCGTAAAGTTAGGAAGTGCTATTTAGATGTTAGAATTGCCAGAAGTATTAAATATAAAAAATGAATTAGCAGAAAATATTATTGGGAAAAAGATAAAAAGTGTAAAACCGCCAACAAAAATTCATAAATTCTGCTGGTACAATGGGGACGTGTCAAAATATGAATTTTTAATAAAAGGGGCACATGTAAGTTCTAGTGAGGGTTTTGGTATATTTGTAGAAATAGGTTTTGATAATGGTTATAAACTTTGTTTTAATGATGGAGTAAATATAAGATTAGTAAATAATAAAGAAAAGCCACGTAAGGATTATCAACTAATGATAGAATTTGAAGATGGATTAAAATTGGTTTTTAATGTTGCAATGTATGGTTCAATAATTCTTCATCACAATGATTATGACAATGAATATTATATAAAAAGCAAAAATGCGTTATCACCCTTTAGTGAGGAGTTTAAGCAATATTATTATGATTTATTTCATAGAGTTAAGCTTACTATGAGTGCAAAAGCTTTTGTTGCAACAGAGCAGAGATTTCCAGGCATAGGTAATGGAGTACTTCAAGATATTTTATTTAATGCAGGTATTCATCCTAAAAGAAAAATAAATACGTTTACTCAAGATGATAAGGAGAATCTTTTAAACAGTATCATAAATGTATTGCAGCATATGGCAGAAAAAGGTGGACGCGACACTGAAAAAGATATTTTTGGAAAAAAAGGTGGATATAAGGTTCTGTTATCAAAAAATACATTGAAAAATCCATGTACTAAATGTGGTGGGCAGTTGATAAAAGAAACATTTTTGGGTGGTTCTATATACTATTGTCCATACTGCCAGCCTGATAATATTAAATAAACAATTAGATAAGAGAGAATTATATATAATTAAGTAATTTTATAATATGCATACTTATATGCTGCGACAAAGAAAGAAGGCTAATTATGAAAATTGAGAATACCACACCATATAAATCAACAGAGTATAATAATAATATAAAAAGAACAATTCCATATT
>CAZLOP010000087.1:0-6630 GCA_964561205.1 uncultured Clostridium sp.
AGGAGGTAGACAAATGAGCAGAGAAGAAAATAATAACAGAAGACCAAACTCAAGAGTGAGAAGATCAAGAAAGAAAGTTTGTGCATTCTGTGTTGATAAGGCTGAATTTATTGATTACAAAGATATCAATAAATTAAGAAAATATGTTACAGAAAGAGGAAAGATACTTCCAAGAAGAATTTCTGGAACATGTGCTAAACATCAAAGAGAATTAACAACTGCAATAAAGAGAGCTAGAAACATAGCATTATTACCATTCACAACTGAATAGGATAATTGTAGTTTGGATATTGGAGCTGTCGCATTAATTTGTGGTAGCTTCTTTTTTTATTCTAATTTATATGTATGTTACAAATTGTTTAATATGAAAGCTCATTTTTTATAAAGTTATATACAATTAAAAAATCTGTTTCAAGAAAATGGTAAGCAAAAGCATTAAATGTTGCAATAACTATAAAAAAAAATTAAAATAAGAATACAGGGTTTGAAGAGAGTGTAGTTATTTTATATATTTTAGCAAAAAGCTTAGATAATCTTTTGCTAATATAAACCATATTAATGTAGGAGTAAAAACTATATTAAGAAAGTATGGATAAGTTTAAGCAGGCTAAAAAAGTATATAAATAATAGAATTGATTAAACTAAATATATTTATAGGAGGCTTTTATGGATAATTATGCTATGCTTAAACAAATAATTAAGCCCGCTTTATTAATAATAATTTCAATAACATTATTTTTTACTAGATATAAAGGCTTAGGTTTAATAATCTTTGCAATATATTTAATAGATAATTTTTATAAATTAAATTATTTTTTTAAAAAGGAAAATGATGTAAAGCAGCTAATAAAAAGCATAAATGAAGGATTGTCAGATAATGTTTTACAATGCATATATCCATTTGCTATTATCAATGAGGAAGGTAAAATTGTGTGGAATAACAATCCTTTTAACTCATTGCGAGCAAAAGAAGATGTTAAGGAAGATAATATTTTAAGTATAGCAAGATCTTTAGATTTATCTCAACTTTTATCTAAAGAAGGTAATCAACATCAGCGAATAGAAATACAGGATAAAATTTATGATGTATATTTATCTGTAATAGCAGCAAAAGATAAGAATTTGTTCCTATTGTCATTTAATGATATAACTAAGTTAATTGATTATGAAACAACTCAAGAAAGTATTGTTCTTGCTGAGGTGGATAACTATTCTGACGTAGTAGACAGTATGGAAGATGCTGATATTCCATTACTAATTGCAGAAATTGATAAGAAGATGAATGAATATGCTAACAACCTAAAAGCAATGATAAGAAAATATGATACTAATAAATATGTTCTTTCTGTTCAAGATAAATATATTGAAGATGAGATATTGCAAGAATTCGAAATTATAGATGAATTTTCAAAGATTGAAGCAGGAAATAAAATAAAAGTTACATTAAGTATAGGTATTGGTAAAGGTGGTATGTCTCCACAAGAAAATTATAATAATGCTGCTATTTCTAAAGAATTGGCGCTTGGACGTGGTGGAGATCAAGTTGTAGTTAAAAATAAAAAAGATATTAAATTCTTCGGCGGAAATAGTAAGGAAATAGAAAAGCGAACTAAAGTAAAAACAAGAGTTATTGCTAATGCATTAAGTGAATTAATTTATGAAAGCAGTAATATATATATAATTGGACATAATAACCCTGATATGGATTGTTTTGGAGCATCTGTAGGTTTATCAAGTATAATAAAGCAAATGGGAAAGAGTTGTAATATAATTCTTAATAGAGATGTAAAAGCAATTGAATACTATTTAAATAAGTTAGCTAATAATAGCAAATATGATGGGTTATTCAAATCTTCTGAGGAAGTAATAAATGAACTGGATAGTGATACTTTAGTAATAGTTTTAGATGTTCATAATAAAAGCTATATTTCAGACTTACATTTAGTGGAGAAAGCTGAGAGAAAAGTTATTATTGATCATCATAGAAGAAGTCCTGATATGATAGAACATGATATACTTAATTATATAGAGGTATATGCTTCATCTACATCAGAGATGGTTACCGAGATAATTCAATATATGGTAGAAAAGCCAAACTTAACACAATTAGAAGCTGAAGGGCTTCTTGCAGGAATTTATATGGATACTAAAGCCTTTTCATTAAAAACAGGAATTAGAACCTTTGAAGCGGCCTCATTTTTAAAATCAATGGGAGCTGATATGATAGAAATAAAAAAGATGTTTACAGATGATTTATCAGATTACTTATTAATAGCAGATACAATAAAATCAGTAACTGTAAATGATAAAATTGCTATTGCTGTGGCACCAGAAAATACGGATACTGTAATTATAGCTAAGGCAGCAGACGAACTTCTTAATATTTCTGGAATTTGTGTAAGTTTTGTAATAGGTAAAATTGATAATGATATATACTTAAGTGGTCGTTCCCTTGGAGATATAAACGTTCAGATTATTATGGAATCTTTAGGCGGCGGTGGTCATATGAACATTGCAGGAGCAAAAATAGAAAATGCTTCTGTAGAAAGTGTAATTAAACAATTAAATGAATCAATAGAACAATATTTAAGGATAGGTGAATAGATATGAAAGTTATTTTATTAAAAGATGTAAAAAAAATAGGAAAAAAAGGAGATGTTATAGAAGCATCTGATGGCTATGCAAGAAATTTTTTATTTCCTAAAAAGTTAGCACAAGAAGCTACTTCTTCAAATTTACATATACTAAATAATAAAAAAGAAAATGAAAGAAAACAAAAGTTAGCAGAAATTGAGGCTGCACAAAAATTAGCAGCAGAATTAAAGGGAAAAGAAATAAAAATAACTGCTAAAACAGGAGATAATGGTAAGTTATTTGGAGCAATAACAAGTAAAGATGTTGCTGAACTAATAAAAACTCAATATAAAGTAGAAATTGATAAAAAGAAAATAGTAATGGATTCAATAAAAGTAGCTGGAACATTTGATATTGAAGTAAAATTGTATCCTGAAGTGAGCACAAAAATGAAGGTAATTATTGTTACACAATAATAAGGAGGATTAGTTTTGAATTTGGATAAAGAAAACAATCTATTAAGGGATGTGATTTCAAGTAATCTATCGAAAGAATCTCAAATTGATGCCATATATGCAATAACAAAGAATATATTAGATAAAGGTGCGTTTAGAGCCAGAACTATAAGATTTAAGTTAGATAAATATATAAAGTCAGAAGATTTATGTGAAAGATTATATGCAATAAATACAATATTAGCAGAGGGAAAAAGTTTAACAACAGTACCAGATACAGAAGAATTGCAAGAATCAATAAATATTACTATAGATTTGATTTCAAATGAATTGGCTAAAAGGTACATTCAAAATAAGATAGAAGCCCAAGTAGAACAGGCAATAATGGAAAAGCAGGATAAATATGTAGATGAAGTGCGCCTGTCAGTTATAAAGAAGCAAAAGGGTATTGAAAATAAAAAGACTAAAGCTAAATTAGATAATTTAGTAAAGCTTGATAGCAAAATTACAAGTAAAAATATAATGAGCTTTTTAAGACCTCAGAGTTTTGAGCAGGTAGTTGGACAGGAGAGAGCGATAAAATCCTTAATTTCTAAATTATCATCTCCATATCCACAACATATCATATTATATGGACCACCTGGAGTAGGAAAAACAACTGCTGCAAGAATTGCATTAGAAGAGGTAAAAAAGATAGATTTTACTCCTTTTGATGATGATTCTAAGTTTATAGAAGTTGATGGTACAACATTAAGATGGGACCCAAGGGAAATAACTAATCCTTTATTAGGTTCTGTACACGATCCTATTTATCAAGGAAGTAAGAGAGATTTAGCTGAAGTTGGAATTCCTGAACCTAAGCCAGGATTAGTTACTGAAGCCCATGGAGGAATCTTATTTATTGATGAAATTGGTGAACTAGATTCAATGCTGCAAAATAAGCTGTTAAAAGTATTGGAAGATAAAAGAGTAGAATTTTCATCTTCTTATTATGATCCTGATGATGAAATGATACCTAAATATATAAAATATCTTTTTGATAATGGAGCGCCAGCTGATTTTGTATTGATTGGAGCAACAACTAAAAGCCCTGCAGATATAAATCCAGCATTACGTTCCAGATGTACTGAAGTATATTTTGAACCATTAAATTCAGAAGATATAGTAAAAATAGTAGAAGATGCAGCTGAAAAATTAAATGTAGAACTTGAAAATGGAGTTGCAAAAAAGATAAGCAATTATACATTTGAAGGAAGAAAAGCTGTTAATATACTTACAGATGCATATGGATATGCAATATATAATAAAAAAGAAAATCCAGATAAAATATTAATAAAAATGTCTGACTTAGATGAGATAATTTCAATAGGAAGATATACTCCATTTGAAAGATTGAAAGATATTAATAGAAAAGAAATTGGAAGTATATATGGTTTAGGTGTAAGTGGTTTTTTAGGTTCAACAATATCAATAGAAGCAGTGGTGTTTCCTGCTAAGAAAAAGGGTGCAGGAACTGTAAGATTCAATGAAACTGCAGGTTCCATGGCAAAGGACTCAGTTTATAATGCAGCATCTGTAATTAGAAGCGTAACAGACAAGGATATAAAAGATTATGATATTCATGTTAATGTTATTGGCGGTGGAAAAATTGATGGACCTTCAGCAGGGGCAGCAATTACACTATGTATTATAAGTGCTTTATTAAAGAAACCTATAAGACAGGATATTGCTATTACAGGAGAAATATCACTTCAAGGTAAAATAAAGCCTGTAGGCGGAATATTTGAAAAAATATATGGTGCAAAACGAATGGGAATAAAATTAGTTTTAGTACCAAAAGAAAATGAAAAGGAAATTCCAATAAATAATCCAAACATAGAAGTAAAGACTGTAGAAAATATAAATGAATTAATGGATATAGCTTTTCAATAATTAAATAAACCTCCTTAATTTTAAGGGGGTTTATTTAAATTAGTATGGAAAGGAGGTAATTAAACAAATGGAGAATAATGCATCAGCTATGCGAAGTCTTCCTCAGAGCATTGAAGCAGAGCAATCGGTTATAGGTTCAATGATAATTGATAAGCATGCTATAGCAAAAGTAATGGAAAATCTTGAAGAAATTGATTTTTATAGAGATAGTCACAAAACAATTTTTAGGGCTATATTAGAAATGTTTAAAAATGATATGCCTGTAGATTTAGTAACTCTCCTTGAATACTTAAAGAGTACAGATATGTTGGAAAAAGCAGGTGGAGTAACATATATAACAGAGCTTAGTGCATCTGTACCAACAACAGCAAATTTAAGTGCATACATAAAAATAGTAAGTGATAAATCAACGTTAAGAAAACTTATAAAAGCCTCAACATCAATTATAGAAGAAAGTTATAATAAGCAGGATAAAGTTGAAAATGTTGTAGATGTAGCTGAGAAAAAGATTTTTAATATTGCTGAGAATAGAACGTCAAAAGACTTTGAAGTTTTAAGTGATGTATTGGAAAGAGGTTTTCTTGAAATAGAAAAAATATTCAATAATAAAGGTGAAATAACAGGGGTTGGATCTGGTTTTAATGATTTAGATGCCATGACTTCAGGCTTTCAGCCAGGAGATATGATTCTTATAGCCGCCAGACCATCCATGGGAAAGACTACTTTTGCATTAAATATTGCAGAACATGCAGCACTTAAAGAACAAAAAAGTGTAGTTATATTTTCTTTGGAAATGTCTAAGGAACAGTTAGCATATAAATTATTATGTTCTGAAGCTAATGTAGATATGCTTAAGCTTAGAACTGGTGCTTTAGAAGATGAAGACTGGGAAAATATTGCAAGAGCAACAGGACCATTATCAAAAGCTAAAGTATATATTGATGATTCTGCAGGTGTTACTGTAATGGAAATGCGTTCTAAGTGTAGAAGGTTAAAGCTTGAATATGGTATAGATCTAATCGTTATTGATTATCTTCAGCTTATGTCTGGAGACGGAAGTGCAGATAATAGACAGCAAGAAGTATCAGAAATTTCAAGATCAATTAAAGCACTTGCAAAAGAAATGGAATGCCCAGTTATTGCTTTATCACAGTTATCGAGAGCACCTGAGCAGAGAGCTGATCATAGACCTATGCTATCTGATTTAAGAGAATCTGGATCAATAGAACAGGATGCTGATTTAGTTATGTTCCTTTATAGAGATGAGTATTACAACAAAGAAACTGAAGATAAAAATATTGGTGAGTGTATAATTGCAAAGCAAAGAAATGGTCCAGTTGGAACTGTAAAGATGGCATGGCTTGGTCAGTATAGTAAATTTGGAAATTTGGATGTAGTACATAATGAATAAGGGGCTGTGGTATTAAACTTTTTATATTTATTAATAGTAAATTGGAATTTAACTTAGAATTTAACTAAGAACTAAGAGGTAAGAAGTAAGAGATTCGGAGAAAAATCTTTCAGATTTTTTATTATATATTGCAGGCATAATTTCTTAAAATCTATGATTTTAATAGAAATTAGCCCTTATTACGAAGTAATAAGTTTTCATATAAAATCTACCGCTTAGGTAATGTGTTAAAGGATTTTATAAAAACTTTGTTTTTAT
>CAZLOP010000088.1:0-6615 GCA_964561205.1 uncultured Clostridium sp.
AAACTTTGTTTTTATAAAACATATAATTTTATTTTTCTGAAAGAAAAATTTCCTTAACTCTTAGTTCTTAGTTTTTAGTTCTTAGCTTAATTTGTTAAATTCTGATTTATTTTATTAATTTTAATATTAAAGAATACTAAAAATAAATGTTCTTATCTGAAAAATTTTGTTATAATTAAGTATAGAAATAATATTTTATATGAATAGGGGGGAAGGACATGAAAAAGGATGAAAAAATATCATTAGAACAAAAGCTGCAATTGTCATATAAAAATATAGCATTACTTAATTTGGGCGTATTGTTGTTAAGTATTATTATGCTGATTACTACAAATTTCCAATATAAAAAAGCTATCAATAATTATGGGAATTCTCAGGGTGTTATAGCAAAGTTGGGAATGCAGTTTAATGAGCAGCGTATGTTATTAAGAGATGTGCTTATTTACACAGATGGAACAGACAAAACTGCAATTAATAATAAGTTGAACAGTAATATTCAGAATTCATCAGAACAATTACAAAAAGTGGGAAAAACAATTGTTAATGATGAGGAAAGAAAGATTTATTCTGAATTATCAAATAATGTGGTTGAATATAGAAAAATAAGAGAAAATGTTATAAATTATCTTTATGCTGGAAATATGGAAGATGCTATGAATGTCTTAAATGGAGAGGGTGCTGTTATTGGTGAAAAAGTATATAAGAATATAAATGATTTATTAGAAGCTAATATAAATGGAAGCAGCAGAATTATTAAAATATTAACTATTTTTGAGATTATTTCAGTCTTAATATTAGCTTCTTCAGTTATATTTTTTAAAAAATTAGCTCAAGGTTTAAGCCAAAATAATTCAAAAATGATACTCGAACCAATAAATATAGTAAAAGATGCATCAGAAAATTTGTCAAAAGGAAATCTGCAGGTTTCAATTGAGGTTGAAAGTGATGATGAGATTGGACAGTTAATAAATAACTTTAAAGTAATGGCTCATAATTTTAAGCAGTATATAGATGAAATTGGAGTTGTTTTTGGCAATATAGCAGGAGGAAATCTTGATGTATCAACATCTGATATTTATCAGGGAGATTTTTTAATGATTAAGGAAGTTGCAGATAATATTTTATGGGCATTAAATGATACATTTAAAAATATAAAGGATGCAGCAGAACAGGTAAGTGGAGGAAGTACTCAAGTATCAAAGGCAGCACAAAGCCTTTCAGAAGGAGCAGCAGAACAGGCAAGTGCAATAGAGCAGCTTAGTGCTTCAATTGATGAAATTAATAACAAAGTAAAAACAAATTCTAAAAATGCAGAAAACACTAATAATATTGTAAAAAATCTTAAAAATCATATAAAAGAAAGTAACAATGAAATGAATAGTATGGTTAAGGCTATGGATGATATTCAGATATCTTCAAATAATATTAGAGAGATTATAAAAACAATTGATGAAATAGCAGAACAGACTAATCTTTTAGCATTAAATGCAGCAATAGAAGCAGCAAGAGTTGGTGAAGCAGGAAAAGGTTTTGCAGTAGTTGCAGATGAAATAAGAGAACTTGCAGAACAAAGTTCAAAAGCTGTAAGTGATACTGCTGAGTTAATAGACAAGTCTATACAATCTGCTGATAAAGGTAAAAATATTGTAGATACAGTATCACAGTCACTTCAAAGAGTATTGAATGAATCAGTACAAGCATCAGAGCTTGTAAATGAAATAACAAATGCATCAAATGAGCAGTCTCATGCAATTAACGAAATTACTCAGGGACTTGATCAGATTGCAGATGTTGTACAGTCAAATTCAGCAGTAGCTGAAGAAAGTGCAGCAGCAAGTGAGGAATTTCAAGCACAGGTTGAAACATTAAATAATATGGTAAGCCGTTATAACTTAAAAGCAGAATTTATATAAAGGACGTAGAACTTAATGTGTGGTAACTCAACGTAAAATAACGTAGCAGCTAAAATCTTACAAATTTTACTGCTACATTATTTTACTGTTCAGTGATAACTATACGACGTTTAACAAATTAAAGTAAGAAGTAATAGGTAAGAAGTAAGAGATTCGGATAAAAATCTTTCAGATTTTTTTATTGTATATTCCAGGCATAATTTCTTAAAATCTATGATTTTAAAAGAAATTAGCCCTTATTATTCAATAATAAGTTTCCATGGAAAATCTACAATTCAGATAATATGCTAGCAAGGCTGTCGCACAAAAATTAAATCATGCCATATATAGTATCAAATAACTTGGTTAATATACTATTATAGTAGTTGGATTTCTTAATGCTACAGCCTTATATAATTTATTTTTCTGCAAGAAAAATTTCCTAATCTCTTACCTTTTACTTATTACTTCTTACCTTATTAAAATTCTGGTTTTATCACAAATACAAGTTTTACGGAATATATAACTAAAAACTAATAGGTAAGAGCTAAAAGTTTCGGTGAAAAAATCTTCAGATTTTTTATTATATTATTGCATTGATTTTGCTGAGCAAAATCTACCGCCACTCTTAGTTCTTAGTTTTTAGTTCTTACTTTGAATAAATTGCTACGCAATTTATAGATTAGCTGCAAGTCTATCATTTTCGGTGATTTACCACAACACTAAGTTCTGCATTTAATCAGATAATGAGTTATGTAATTTTTTGGCAATTGTTTCGATTATGAACATTGTTGGGAGCTGGGTTGTTATATCTGATATACCCAGCTTTTCTTGATTAATATAATAAGCTATATTTAAGTCAGAAAGTTTTGCTATAGTGCAGTTCTCACTATTAGTAATGCTTAAAATTGAACAATTCTCCATTTTTAATTTATTTATTGTGCTAACAACCATTTGTGTTTCACCAGATACTGATAATATAATTATTACACTGTTTTCATATGTTTTATAATTAGTTGGGAAGTAAGGATCATCAATATATGATGCAAACTTACCCATAGCAGAAAAATATCTTGCAGCATATTTGCATAATATTCCCGAAGTTCCGGAACCTACAAATACAATGTTATTGGAATCGCTAATTATATCACAGAATGTATCTATTTTTTCATTGAATTCTTCATTATCTAGTTTTTTGAAATAATCAATAAGAATAGAAGTATCATTATTGACTTTAGATGTATTATTATTACCTAAATGCATTTTTAATTTTATTTTAAATTCTGAATATCCATTGCACCCAAATTTTTTGCAAAAACGCAGTATAGTTGTTGTTGAAACGTGAGCTTCATCAGCAAGTTCACGTATTCTCATATATACTACTTTTTCACTATTTTTTATCACATATTTATATAATAATAGTTCAATGTCATTTAAGTTTTTTATTGATTCGCTACTAAACAAGAGTATCAGCCTTTCTTTACAATATTATTAAATGTCATCCTTTTGAATATGCTTCATTAAATAGCATATATCATCATCACTAAATTCTATACTATATTTATTTTTCAATGTAGTAATGCTTTCTTTTATAGTATTATACAAACTGAAGTTCATTGCAATATAATCTTCTTTATTAGGAAAGACAATGGTTTTTTCATTATTTCTAAGTCGTCCAATAAGGAAGGATAGATGAATAACAAGGCCTATAAAACGCTCAGAATCTAAATGAATTGAAAGTTTATTTTGAATTATTCCTACAAAATCATCAATTTCATTAGTTAAATCAAGCCCTACAACATTTGAAATATTGTCATCTATTATGTTTGGGATATTTTTCAATGCAATTTTTTCATCAATTATGCTCTGCATTTTAGGAAGAGCAGTTCCGTCCAAAGCCTGCCCTATAGAGAATTGTGGAAGTGTTAAATTCTCCGCAGGGAACGATGAAACTACAAATAATATTTCATTAAATTGGTCATAATTTAAAACCATTTCTATAAAACTATTTTTATCTAAGCAGCTTAAACAAATTATATCTATTAAATCAGGCGGGTAGTTTAAATGCATAGTAAGAAAATCCTTTGCAGCAGTAGAACCACCTTCACCAGTAAGACATGCTGTAATTATCATATATTTATTTGTTGGTACAAAATGATTATTAAGATTTTTATGAACTTGTAAATATGAATTTATCATAATCACATCATTATAAATTTCTTCTAAAGATAAACCCAGTATTGCTTTTCTTGTGGCTTCCAGTACATGTAAAGTAGAGGCTAAAGATATTATCTTTAAATTTACATTTAACTCATTTCTAATTGTATCAGCAAATGTTAGTAATGAGCCCATATCAACTAAAAGAAGGTATCCGCTGTTACTTGGGTTATTCTTAATAACTAATTTTAATCGTTCCAGCACTTTTGATGGCGGAACATCAATAGGTGCATTTATTGGAATAGCATAATTTTCATCTAAAAGAGAATTAGTAACATTACATATTGAAGTTGCAGTTGATTCTCCATGAGCAATTAATATTACCTTTACTTTATCAGTTTTAGTATTATTTATAATATTGTTTGGTAATAAAAAGAGTGTTATATAACCTACTTCATCTACAGGGATAGGACATCCAATAAAATCTTCTAAGATTGTTTTTATTGAATTAGCTGTAGAAAACTCTTTTTCATGATTAAGCTCTATTTTGTTTAAATTAGGATTTTTTATGATTTTTTTACTTTTTACTCGCTCAATTAATGTATTAATATGTAATGCAAAAGCAGTATATACTGCATTATTAAAAGAAATATTTAATTCATTTGAAGCAAGTGAAATTATTTTATCAAAGATATCAAGAACATCTGGTGATATTAATGAAAGAAGATTTTTCTTACTTATTTCATTTGAAATTTTAGAAAGACTATTTTGAAAGTGTTTGGTAATATCCTTTTCAAGAATGCTCTCAATATCTTCATCAGAAACTGAAAGAGATTTTAATTTTTTAAGCTTTGATTCTATAAAGTCATATATATTAGATTCATTGTTATTTTCATTTTTTTCAGTATCTTCTGAAATTCCATTAAATCTGAAAAATTCAATTTCATCACTTATAAGCTTATTCCATAAAACCCGGTGTTCCTTTTCTTTGTATAATCCATCTTTTATGTATTGTGGAAGATTGCCACTGTTTATTCTGACATCATCACGGACATTAGTTAAAAATTCAGAATAGGCTTTAGCACAAAGCATCTGAATATCACTTTTTAATTGTCCAATATTATTTGGGCAGTTATAAGAAATTAAAGCACGTAAGGTATTTAATGAAACATATATTTCTTTATTTACACGTATACTTTCGCGTTTAAAAAAACCTTTAATTAAACATAAGCGTTCTTCTAAGCTTCGTTCTTTTAATGAAGGTATATTTATTACTATAGGTATTCTTCTTCTAAAGGTATTAAGAAGAGCAGAATCTGGATTTTCAGTAGTTGCAGAAATAATTAATACATCTGATTTTCTGATTTTTGAATCTCCAATACGTCTGAAGGTGCCAGTATCAAGAAAAATAAAAAGTGCTTCCTGACCTTCAGGAGGAAGTCTGTGAACTTCATCTAAGAATAAAATCCCACCATCAGCCTGTTCAATTAAACCTTCTTTATCGTTTTCAGCGCCAGTATAAGCTCCTTTTTTTACTCCAAATAATTGAGAAGTTAATAATTGAGGATTATTTGAATAATCAGCACAGTTAAATGTAATAAATGGTGACTCATTGGTTTTTACATTCATTTCTACAGCATAACTATGTATTAATGACGCAAACATGGATTTACCTACTCCTGTTTCACCAAGTATTAAACAATTCATACCGTTAGGTGGATAGAGTATGGCGGCTTTAGCCTGCTCAATTGCAGGTTTTAAGGAAGAATTATTTCTTCCAAGCAAATCAAGCTCTGTATTATTAGAAGTTTTTTTTGTTGATGCTAAAAAATACAAAACAGGACGTCCATTTGATTTTTCAAGCTTTCCATCTTTACATAATTCATTTAATTCATGACTAAGGTTAGCACGAGACATATTTAAAATTTCAGCTAAGCTTTTTGTATCAATGCCTTGTGCAAAATTGAGCTGTAAAAATTTGTTGTAAACTAATTCCTTTTTTGTCATGGTAACCTCCCTTATTTCTCTTATTTAAAGATATGCTGCAAAAAAATTACTACATTTAATATAGAAATAATATCATATAAAAAATCTTTGTTCAAATTATATATAAAACAAACTGCCATAAATTGATGAAACATCTCTATAAATAGTTGAAAAGGTTATCACTACAGCGTATTTCAAACAGTAATAAAAAAGTGTTTTTTTACAGCTAAAATGTACAAACACTAAAGGAGAAAAGTCAAACACTAAAAAAGTGAATGAAAATTATGTAATCTAAAAAAACAAACAGATGGCTAAAAATAATGCATTAAGCACTCATTGAAGAAAAAATAAGTAATTATGTTTAGTGTTTGGCACACACTTTGCTATTAATAAAAGTGAGAAAAGAAAGATGGAGGCAAAAAGATGGAACCATTAGAATTAGCGATAATGAATATTATAGTAAATGCAGGGGATTGTAAGAATCATGCATATATGGCTTTAAGCAAAGTAAATGAAGGAAAGTATGAAGAAGCTGAAGAAGAAATGAAATTAGCAAATGATGCTTTGGCAAAAGCTCATG
>CAZLOP010000089.1:0-6580 GCA_964561205.1 uncultured Clostridium sp.
GAAAGATTTTTCTCCGAAACTCTTAGTTTTTAGTCCTTAGTTCTTAGTTCAAATTCTGATTTATCAATGAAAAAGGAACTGTGTACTAATTATTTAGTGCGACAGCCCCTAAAAACTAATATTTTATATTTCTTTTAAATCCTTTAAAAGTGCCTGAATTAACTCTGTAGATAAGTTCTTTCTGCTATAAAATAACTCTATATAAGATAAATATTCTTCCTCTGAATTAATAACTTGAATTATTTTATCATTCCAATTTCTCTTAATAATTACCTTTTTATTATTTCTTAAAGCTCGGAGTCCTCCTATTAACAGTTTTTTAGCAAATTCATATTTAACTTCAGTCATTTTATTTATAACATTAACTGATGTATGCTTTTTATATATATAAGCATATGAAAAGTCGTAGTAAGCTTTTGTAAGAACAAAATCATCATATAATATGTATGCCTCTTCTTCATTTTTTACTGTTCCAAATACTCTTTCCATTGCAGCATATGTTATAATCCATACATTTCCTGCCTGCTTTATTTCATTTTGTTCAAATTTTCCTCTTTCAATTGCTTTTCTTATTGTTGAACCATTTGATAACCCCCACTTTTCTGCTGCTTCAGTTAATGTCATAATTGCAGATAAATCTTTACTGGCTTCCTCCTGCTTTGTTTCATACATAGCTTTAATATCTGATTTTTTTAATCTTCCACTAAATAGTTTCAAGCTGTTTCCATACTGATCATATTGATTAGAAATGACAAGTACTTCTTCATCTTTGTATAATAAATCATATATATCATCAATATTTAAAATTGCAGTTTTTTGTTTATCATTAATTACATGATATACAGCTGCAGGATATAGTCTCCTGTTTTCTGATGTTATTATAGTTATCTCCATATATCAAACACTCCTAATTTTCTCTTGCATCATTATTATCATAACATTTTATAAATTATTTTAATTAAAAATAAATCTCTTCATTAATTGAAATTATAACATATTATTGCTTATCATTATATTGTTAACTTAAATCATATTTTCTATTTTTATATAAACATATTAACTCCAGTGCTTTAAGCTATCAATTCTATATGTTTTAAAAAATTATTCAACAAAAAGAGATATACAGACTAAAAAGTAAATTCAATCTGTATATCTCCTTTTTATATTCTATAAATATTTCCGAAAAAGTTGATAATTGGGCTGATTTAATAAGAATTAAAGATTATTGTATTTTTCTTTTCCGTTAATAAATACTCTTTTAATTGTTATATTCTCATCAAATAACAATAAATCTGCATCATAACCTTCTTTTATAAGACCTTTATGGTCATCTACTCTACAATGTTTTGCAGGATTATATGATGCCATTTTTACTGCTTCATATAAAGGCATATCACAATTTTTATATACATTATAAACTGCTTTATTGAGTGTTAATACAGAACCAGCTAAAGCTCCATTTTCAAGTCTTGCAGCTCCATCTTTTAAGAATACATCCTGACCACCAAGAGAATATTTGCCATCTTTCATACAGCATGCCATCATTGCATCAGTTATGAGAATTACTTTATCTGTAGTTTTTATATTGTATGCAATTTTTAATGCAGGATATGAAATATGTATTCCATCAGATATTGTTTCTGTAGTTATATCACTATTAAATACTGCTCCTACAACACCAGATTCTCTATGTGTAAAGCCTGTCATTGCATTATAAAGATGCGTAACATGACTTATTCCACATTTTATGCCTTCTATCATTTCATCATAAGTTGCTTTTGTATGCCCCGCTGAACAAACCACACCCTGCTTAACTGCATATTCTATTAATTCTTTTGCACCTTCAACTTCAGGCGCAAGAGTTAATGTTATAACTGCATCTTCACAGCCATCTACTATCTTTTTATAAGCTTCAATTGAAGGTTTTAAAAGATGTTTTGAATTTTGAGCTCCAATTGCCTTAGAACTTATAAATGGTCCTTCAAGGTGTGCACCTAGAACACTTGCCCCCTTCGTTCCTTCCTCTTTTAACTTTTTAACAACATGTAATGTTTTATTTATATCTTCTATTGATACAGTCATTGTTGTTGGTAGAAATGAAGTAGTACCATGTTTCATTATTACTTCTGAAATAGTATTAATTGCTTCATCAGTTCCATCCATAGTATCATATCCACCTGCACCATGTATATGAATATCAATAAATCCTGGTGCTAAATATAATCCCTTTGCATTAATCACTTCAGAATCATTATGAGTTGGGTTAATTTCTTTTATTTTTCCATTTTTAATTAATACTGAACCTTCTTCAATTTTGTCTTTAAATATTATTTTACAATTTTTAATTATCATGGTATGTTGTCTCCTTAATCTGTAGAAACTAATAATTGAAGCTCCTCATTAATTTCTTTGTCTATTATTAAAGTCACATCAGAATGTAATTGTAACATTGTTGCAGGGTTATTTGTAGTAATTTTACCACTTAACATTCCTTTAATGGCATCAGCTTTATTTTTACCAGATGCCAAAAGAATTATTTTTTTAGCCTGCATTATTTTTCCTACCCCCATTGTTATTGCTGTCTTTGGAACATCATCCATAGATTCAAAAAATCTTGCATTTGCTTTTATTGTAGCTTCTGTAAGACTAGTTACATGAGTACTAAAGTTTAAAGCTTCTGCTGGTTCATTAAATGCTATGTGACCATTAGTTCCAACTCCTAAAATCTGAAGATCAATTCCCCCTAATTCATCAATCTTTCTGTCATAAGAAGCACATTCTTCTTCAATGTTTTCAGAAGTACCATTTGGAAGGAATGTATTTGCTTTATTTATATTTATATGATTAAATAATTTATCATTCATAAAATATCTGTAACTTTGAGTATTATGTCCATCAAGACCTATATATTCATCTAAGTTTATTGTTTTTACTTTTGAAAAATCAATTTGTTTTTCTTCATATCTTTTTATTAATTCTTCATATGTTCCAACTGGAGTTCCGCCTGTTGCCAATCCTAAAACTGCATCATTTTTTTCCTTTATTAGTTTTTCAATAATATCTGCAGCAGAACGGCTGAGACCAGAGTAATTTTCAGTTACAATTATTTTCATAAAACATCCCTTCTTTCTTCTTAAAGTTTTAATTAATCTTTTCTTTGACTAAATATTAGCACAACAAATTTTTAATTGGAACCATTTAAACTTAAACAGAAACATGTTATCATATATTGAAACGTGTTATCGTATATAAACTTTTATATACATAGTGAGGTAGTTAAATGATTGATATAAAAAAACTCTTTGGAGATATAAAACTTACCAATATTGAAGAAACAATTCTGATTTATCTAATAGAAAATATAGATATATGCGCCAATGAAAGTATACGTGCAATTTCAAAAAAACTATACACATCCCCTTCAACTATAATAAGACTTTCAAAAAAATTAGGATACAGTGGTTTTGTAGAGCTTATGTATGCTTTAAAAAATAAGTTATCTGTTAACCACTCAGACATACCATATAATACAGCAGACAGACCTTTAGTATACTGTGTTAATTATAACGGCGCTGAAGAAGATTTCTTAAAATGCATAAAGAATGGAAATATTCTCATTTCTGGTGAAGGCTTTTCAGAAATAGTTTCTAAATACATATACATGAAGCTTCTTGTGCTTGGTAAAAAAATTATTCAATCAACTTTTATAGATTTTGATATACTTTTTGATAATCATGTTGAAAATATAAGTTCAATTATACTCATTTCAAAATCTGGTGAAGGTACTCATTGTGTTAACTCATGCCAGCATGCAAAAGAAAGAAATGTAAAAATAATTTCTTTTACGGGAAACAGTAATAGTACTTTAGCTAAAAATTCAGATATAACATTTATCATTCCTGATTACGAAAAATCAGATAATGATAATTATTACCCTAACCCTTTCTTTGCATATTGTATAGAAACTTTTGAAATAATGATACAAAAATATTTTACTTCACAATGCAGATAATTATGTGGCTGTTACACTAAATAATTAGTGCAACAGCCCCTTATTCACACTGACCATTTTTATTTACATAGTATCCATCAATTATTGTATCAACAGCCATTTCTCCATTAACCTTTAAATAATACCATTTGTTATTAATATCTTTTATCCATCCAGTACACATTGTTCCATACTGTCTATCTAAATAATACTTTTTATTATTTTCATCCCTGTACCATCCAACAATCATTTCGCCACTTTCTTTATGAAGCATATACCATTTGTCAGATAAAACATCCTTATACCAGCCTTTAACACAGCTTCCATCAGAAAGTCCCATGTACCATCTGCCATTTATTAGATTCCATCCTTGTTTAATAAGAGGATCACAATCACCAAGATCTATATTAACCATTCTGTCGGAAATAATATACATATTACCTTTTTCCTTATTTAAAGTAACACTATAATTATTTTTTTTTACAGCATAATTATCTAATGTCTGAATAAGATTGCACTTGCCAGCTTCATTAATTTTATATGTATATATTGATGCATTTTCACCAAAAATGCTCACATTAACTGCAAATGCTTCACTATTTTGACTTTTTATACAATAATAATATATATTATCAAAACCTCCATCTTTATTTTCCACTGTCTTATTAAATCTCTTCATATTTCCATTTAGCTCATGAACATCAAATTCATATAGCATTTTCAACTTTTTGAAGTTTAAAATTAAAGGTTCAAATGTGCCTGCCAAAATAAAGCCTCCATATATTTAATACATAATAATTTATACCTTTATTATAACATGTTTGTTAAATACTATGTCACCTAACCTATATAAGTTACATACAATAACTATATAACTCAACTTCAGGAGGCAATAGTGATGTACAATGATATAAACTATACTGATTCTTATGATTATTTTAACAGTAAATGTAATGAAGAACATGAAAAGCAATATATAGACCCATCTGACGTTACACAAATAGTTAAATTTACAGACAGACTTCCCATTCCTTCTATAGCAAAACCTATGGCACTTTGTTATAGTGATGAATATAAAAAGTTAATTAGAGAACAGCATTATAAAATTATAATGAAAGAAGCCTATCACAAATTCCATTCAGATTTTCCATCCACATATATCTGGGGATATAATGGATTATATCCTGGTCCAACAATAGAAGCTTTTAAAGATGTTTCAGTCTTTGTAGAATGGAGCAATCATTTGCCATCAAAACATTTTCTGCCTTTTGATACTACCCTTCATGGCACTCAGGATGATCCTGAAGTAAAAACAGTAGTCCACCTTCATGGTGCAAAAGTTAAATGGGATAGTGATGGACATCCAGAAGCATGGTATACTGCTGATTACAAAATAACAGGATCTAAATTCACAAAAAAAGTTTATGAATATACAAATCATCAGCCAGGAACTACTATGTGGTATCATGACCATGCAATGGGAGAAACAAGATTAAATGTTTATGCAGGCCTTGCAGGATTTTATATTTTAAGAGATTCATTAGAAAAAAGATTAAATTTACCTAAGGATAATTATGAAATTCCATTATTAATACAGGATAAATCATTTAATTCTGATGGTTCTTTATTTTATCCTGATTCTTTTCCAGCTGTCTCATTTACACCTTCTATAGTACCAGCATTTCTTGGAAACACTATAGTTGTAAATGGTAAGGTATGGCCTTATTTAGAAGTTGAACCACGTAAATACAGATTCAGGATTTTAAATGGTTCAAATAGAAGGCAGTATTTAATAAGTATGGACAATAATGCACAATTTATTCAGATTGGAACAGATGGAGGATTTATAGAAGCTCCAATAACTTTAAATTCTTTTTCATTAAGTCCTGCAGAAAGAGTTGATGTTATTATTGATTTTTCTCAATATAAAGGAACTACTTTTAATTTAATAAATAATGATATAAATGCAGATGAAAATACTGGTGTTATAATGCAGTTTAGAGTAACTAAACCATTAATAGGAACAGATACAAGCACAATTCCAGAAACTCTTCGCCATGTCCCAGCATTACAGGAATCAAATGCTAAAGTAGAAAGATTTATTCCCCTTATTCCTGGTGCAGATCATTTTGGAAGACCTATGCTTATGATAGATAACAAAATGTGGAGTGACCCTGTTACTGAAAAACCAGAACTTGATACAATTGAAGTATGGAATATAATTAATACTTTTAACCTAGATCACCCTATTCATCTTCATCTTATACAATTTAAATTAATCAGCCGAAGAGCTTTTGATGTAAATTTGTATAATCAAACTGGTGAAATATCTTATATAAGTGAACCTGAAGATCCTAAAGATTACGAAAAAGGTTTTAAAGATACTATTACTGCTGAATCTGGTAAAGTTACAAAATTTATTGTTCATTTTACGGGATATCCTGGTGATTATGTATGGCACTGCCATTTTCTAGAACACGAAGATCATGATATGATGTGACCTATGAAAGTTATTGATAATTCTTTTACTTCTAATTAACTATTATTTTACTTTATAAATATAATTAGGAGCCTAATTTATGGCTCCTA
>CAZLOP010000090.1:0-6519 GCA_964561205.1 uncultured Clostridium sp.
AAAGTTATCCACAGATTTGGATATTTCTATTATGAAATATCCTCAATTATATTATAATAGTATTTTTTGTCAATTAAATAAAAATAAGGACAGTATATAAGAAATTAATCTTACATACTGCCCTTCTAAACTTATTATTTCTTCAAAGAAACAGCTTTCTTGCAATTATCAATTATAGATTTTGAAGTTAATCCGTACTTTTCTAATAATTCTGCTGGTTTACCACTTTCACCAAAAGTATCTTTTATTCCCACTTTCAATACTGGAACTGGACATTCTTCAGTAACAACTTCACTTACTGCAGAACCAAGTCCTCCAATAATACTATGTTCTTCAGCAGTTACAATTGCCCCTGTTTCTTGTGCTGCTTTTATTATTAAATCTTTGTCTATAGGCTTGATTGTATGAATATTGATTACTCTGGCATCAATGCCTTCTTTAGCTAACTCTTCTTTAGCTTCTAAGGCTGATGCAACCATCATTCCTGTAGCAATTATTGTAACATCTTTTCCTTGTCTTAATGTTATGCCTTTTCCAATTTCAAATTTATATGATTTTTCATCATTTATTGTATCAACAGCCAGTCTTCCTAATCTTACATAACAAGGTCCATTATAATCTGCTATAGCTAAAATTGCAGCTTCTGTTTCAACTGCATCACATGGGTTTATTACAGTCATATTTGGTATACTTCTCATTAATGAAATATCTTCTACTGATTGATGAGTTGCACCATCTTCTCCTACTGTCAATCCAGCATGTGTAGCACAAACTTTAACATTTAATTTAGGATAACATAATGAATTTCTTATTTGTTCAAAAGCTCTTCCAGCTGCAAACATTGCAAATGAACTTACATATGGAATCTTTCCACATGCAGAAAGACCTGCCGCAACTCCCATCATGTTAGCTTCAGCTATACCCATATTGATAAATCTTTCTGGTGCAACAGCTTTAAAGTCAGCTGTTTTTGTTGACTTTGATAAATCTGCATCTAATACTACAACATTTGAATTAATATTAGAAAGTTTTACAAGTGCTTTACCGTAAGCTTCTCTTGTTGCTATTTTATTACTCATTAGTTTTCCCCTCCAAGTTCCTTTAATGCTTTTTCACACTGCTCCTTGCTTGGTGCAGTTCCATGCCATGAAGCTTCATTTTCCATAAAAGATACACCTTTACCCTTTATAGTCTTACAAATTATTGCAGTTGGCTGATTTTTTACAGCTTTAGCTTTTTCTATAGCTCCTATAATTTCTTCATAATTATGTCCATCTATGACTACTACGTTCCATCCAAATGCTTCAAATTTTTTATCAATTGGACATGGATTCATTACATCTGTAGTATTTCCATCAATCTGAAGTCCATTAACATCTATAAATGCAGTTAAATTATCAAGTTTATAATGTGCAGCTGACATTGAAGCTTCCCAAACCTGACCTTCTTCAAGTTCTCCATCTCCTAATATTGTGTAAACTCTATAATCTTTTTTATCTAACTTACCAGCTAATGCCATACCTACTGCAGCTGATACACCCTGACCTAGTGATCCTGTTGACATATCTATACCTGGAAGATCATTCATGTTTGGATGTCCCTGTAATCTTGAATTTATTTTTCTTAATGTTTTTAACTCCTCTACAGGAAAATATCCTTTTCTGGCTAAAGCAGCATATAAAGCTGGTGCTGCATGACCTTTAGATAAAACAAATCTATCTCTATCTGGGTTTGCTGCATTTTTACTATCAAGATTCATTTCTTTAAAAAATAGAACAGACATTATATCTGCAATTGATAAAGATCCACCTGGATGCCCTGATGCTGATTCTGTAAGCATTGATACAATGTCTCTTCTCATTAGCCTAGCCATTTCTTTAAGCTCAGTTATATTATTCATTTCTGACCTACCCCCGCGTTAATTTTTTCACTTTATAGTATGTTTTTTTCAATGTTTTTATTCTAGCACATAATTTTATTTTTGTATACATCATTTATAAATATGCTATACTTTTTCTATATAACATAAAATATGTATACTTCTTTACAGAAACAGAATACTCTATTTCTATGGTATATTTATATTATATTTAAAAACTATGATTTCAATACATTATTTTTCAATAAAAAAGAAGCTGCCACAAATTAATGTGACAACCCATTTTTTATATTATATTAAATAAGATCCAGACTTACTGCAAGAGCCTTGTCTACCTTTTTCATATCTTCTTCTGTCATATGTCCTATTTTCTCTTTAAGTCTCTTTTTATCTAAAGTTCTTATCTGCTCTAAAAGCACTACTGAATCTCTATTTAATCCATATTCTTCTGAAGAAATCTCAACATGAGTAGGTAATTTTGCCTTATTTATTTGAGATGTTATTGCTGCTATAATCACTGTAGGACTATATCTATTTCCAATATCATTCTGTATTATGATAACAGGACGAATACCACCTTGCTCTGATCCTATTACAGGACTTAAATCTGCATAGAATATTTCTCCACGTTTTACTATAATGTTGGCCATTCCTCAATCACACTCCGCAAATCCAAGCCTCATACTCATCAATATCATCTAACGTATATTCACTTCCTAATTGTGAACATTCCAAATTTATTTTAGCCATATATTCATAACCTTTTTTCATCTCTATTATCTCAGACTTTGAAAGTTTATTCTGTTCACTATATATTATTAAAGATTCTTTAATTTTTCTACTTTTTTTTATATTTTCATTGTAATATTTTTCTGACATAACTCCGCCTCCATAATAGTAAACTTATTACATTATGATTATATTGCAAAATATGTCAATTTGTCAAAATAAACATCCTTCATTGTCTTTTTTTATGTATTATTGACTAAAACAGCATTGATGATGGCTTATTTTCTTAGAATATGAGTATTTAAACCCAATAGCTTGTACTCATATTCTAAATTATTTTTCTTATCCCATAATTTATTCAAATAATCCAGCACTAATAATTTTTTCATATTTAAAATTATTATACTTAATCAATATTCTCTCATTACCAAATTGATCATATACTTTAAGTGCTACTGGAATTCTTTTATTTTTATCTATATAGAATTCTCCAGTTTTTAAATACCTATTATCATTTCCATAATCTATATTTAATTTGAGATATTCTCCTTCTCCCCATTCTTCATTAAGTTCTTCAATTGGCTCAGATATACTATATGATAATATGTTTTCTATAAAGGACAAAGGATATATAGAATCAATATTCTTATTAAGTCTATAATCTTTACCTGCTATCTGAAGTTTAATTTCTTCACCATTGTATATCTTTATCCTTCTATAATAATCATCAAATTCTATTCTTCCACCCTTATCATATCTATAATATTGCTTTGTATTTTCTTTAAAATTATCTCGGGCATTTATAAATGTATATTCAACATTACATGTATACATTTTTGTATTTTTAAGTTCATTTATTATCTCATCATTTGTAGGAATTACAATTTTTCTTCCTAAGATTACTGCAATGATTATAAATATAGGAATCATGACTAAAAAAATAATTTTCTTCTTTATATCTAATTTGTAGAATTTCATTTTGCCTCCATAATTAAATATTGCCATTAATAATATTATGAAAAATTTCGGCATAATATTCTATTACAAAAGCTTATTTATTAATTTTGGAATATTGTCTATAATATCACGTGCATTAATTATGTAATTTTCATTTCCTAATTCATCAGCAATGTTACCATGAATATATGCCCCAATAAGTGCAGAATTCAATATTCCTGCATTCTGAGAACAAAAACCATTAATTATTCCTGTTAATGCATCTCCCATTCCTCCTGATGCCATCTTGCTATTTCCACTAGTATTAATATATGTGTAGTTTCCATCTGAAATTACAGTATTATATCCTTTTAGCAAAACTACAATATTATATTTTTTAGCAGTTTCAATGGTAATGTTTATTCTGTCCTTTTCAACTTCTTCAATTGTTTTTCCAAGAAAAGCAGCCATCTCTCCTGGGTGGGGAGTTATTATTGCTCTTCCTTTAATATCCTTTAATAATTCTTTTCTTTTCCCTAATATTGTTATTGCATCTGCATCAAATATTAATGGGGAAGTAGAACTTGATATAATTTTTTTTATAAGATTTTCATTCTTTTCTGTAACCCCAATTCCTGGTCCAATAGCTATAGAATCACACTTTCGTATCATAGATTCAACTTTTTCATCATCTACATTTAAAGTCATTGCTTCTATTAATTTAGATTCCATAACTTCCTGTATATCCTTTGGACACACTAATGTTGTTAATCCAGCACCACTTCTCACTGTACATTCTGTAGATATGAAAGCAGCTCCTGTAAAACCAGTACTACCTGCAAATATCAGTGCTCTTCCATAATTACCTTTATGACCATATAAGCTTCTCTTTGGAATCAATTTTGAATATTCTTTACTGCTTAAAATGTAAGTATTCTGGCTGTGATTGTCTTTAACTTTCTGCGGAATACCTATTGATAAGACCTTTAATTTTCCTAAATACTGAAATACATTATAATTTAAAAAACCTTTTTTTATTACTTCAAATGTATACGTAAAATCTGACTTAAATGCAGTGCCCTTTACTTCTCCTGTATTACAATCAATACCTGATGGAACATCAATTGATATTTTTATAGCATCAGCTTCATTTGCAATATCAATTGTTTCCTTATATATGCCTGATACATCTCTATTTATTCCTACACCAAAAATACAATCAACAATTACTTCGTATTCCTTAAGACTTGTTTTTAACTTATTTCTAATATGAGAAACTTCTGTAAATGTTTCTATATAACTGTCATCAAATATTTTTTTCAAAATATTATAATTTATTAAAAAGTCATCTGTATAGTTATTGTCTTTTGCTATAATTATTACTTTTACCTTTTTTCCATCTTGAAAAAGCTTTCTTGCAAGAGCTAACCCATCTCCTCCATTATTGCCTTTACCACATAAAATTATAAATGAGTTTCCTTTATTATTTATTTCCTTATATAATGCAGCTGCTGCATTTTCCATCAATACAATACCAGGAATTCCTATTTCCTTTATAGCTTCATTATCTAATTGTTTACACTTATCTCCAGAAAGTACTTCTAACATTTATTTTTCCTCCATAACTGCATATGCTACTGCATTTTCAATGCTATGAGATATGCTAATATGAATTGTTACATCTTTATTTCCAATAACTTCATAAACTTTACTGCTTATATTTATAAATGGTTTTCCTAACTCATCCCTTAATACCTCAATATCTTTTAAACCAAATTGTCTGAATCCAGTTCCTACTGCTTTACTAACAGCTTCTTTGGCCGCAAAGTTTCCAGCAATTGTATTTGCAGACTCTTTTCTTAATTTAAAATACTCAATTTCTTTTTCTGTAAATATTTTTTTTAAAAAGAGCTTATTTTTTTCAACAGCCTTTTTTATTCTTTCTATTTCTATAATATCAATACCTATTCCAATTATCATAATATGTTACTCCCTTCATTTAATATATTATCATAATGGTATTGTGCATTACATAGAATTATTTATTATGCTTCTTTTACCATCCCACATCAAATTCATAAACATGTTTATCAACAAACTCTCCAACAATATCTATTAAGTGAATTGGTGATACTATTTCCTTTTCAAGTTTGGCTAATATATTGCTAATTGTATGTCTTTGTGTTGACATTAGCTTTACCGAATCTTTTTCTTCATTAATCTTGGTTAACCCCATATAATCTTTTCTTTCTATTTCAATTCCATACGCAGTATGCCCATTATACTGACTTTGTAGTAATCTGTAAGAATATTTATATTCAATACCTGCATTTCTATTTATTATATTATACTCCTCTAATACACTCATACCCTATCTTTCCTTTCATTAATGTTAACAATTTAATGTTAACATAATGAAAAAAAATATATTGTCAAAGCATATACGGAAATAATAAAATCGTTTTTGATTTATTGACATTAAACTTCTATAAAACCAAAAATTATTTTATTATTTTTTTCTTTGCTCCTTTTTTTGTAATTATTATTGTCGAAAGTAATTATAAATTTCTCCAATAAAAAAAGAGCAATACCACTGCTCCTTTTTTACCTCATAATCCCATAAAAACAATTACCATAATTGAAAAACATTATTATAGATATCGTTTACATTATTATTATAACACACTTTCTAGTAATTTCAACAGTAATTATTAAGTTTTTTATTTTTTTAATTAATTATATTATTTTTCATAACTATATCTTCTAATGGAACTGCATTATTAATCTGCAGCAGATTCCTTTTTATTCTGCAAATGAGAATTTAATTAAGTAAGAACTAAGAGGTAAGAAGTAAGAGATTCGGAGAAAAGCACTGTGTGAAAGTTCAAGTAGCAAAATATGAAATTTTGACTTTCACTTTTCTTTCAGATTTTTTATTATATATTGCATGGATTTTGTTTGCACAAAATCTACCG
>CAZLOP010000091.1:0-6480 GCA_964561205.1 uncultured Clostridium sp.
GTGCCTAAGGGTCTTTATGAAGCAGCAGAAATAGATGGAGCAGGAAAGTTTAATGTTTTTAAACACATAACACTGCCTTTGATTTCTCCTACTACGTTCTTTTTAAGTATTATATTAATGATAGATTCATTAAAAGCATATGATGCCATAAAAGTGTTAACAGAAGGAGGGCCATCTGGAAGTACCAGAACTATGCTTTATCTTTATTATGAAACTGCATTTGAAAATTTCAATACAGGACAGGCAACTGCAATAGCTACAGTATTATTAATAATAGTAGCATTACTTGCAGTAATACAATTTGCAGCATCAAAAAAATGGGTATATTATAATAATTAGAGTGAGTTATATAAGGAGGATAATAATGGATATTACTCAGCATATTGAATATGGAAGAGAAAGAGAGTTAGAAGAAATATATATTGAAGAAAAAGCTGGAATAAGAAAAATATGTTTAAAAATATTTAAGCACATACTTCTTATAGTATTAAGTATAATAACATTTTTTCCATTTATATGGATGGTAACCAGTGCATTAAAAACTAAGGATGAAATTTTTCAACTTCCACTTAAGCTTTTGCCATCTGATGCTCAATGGAGTAATTTTGCAGATGTTTTTAAAGAAGCTCCTTTTGCAACATATATAAGTAATAGTCTTTTAGTTGCAGTAGTTATTGTAGGTTTTCAGATAGTAAGCTGTGCAATGATAGCATATGCTTTCACTCAGTTTGAATTCAGATGTAAAAAAATATTATTTGCTATAGTAATGGCAACATATATGCTTCCATCAGCTGCAACATATGTACCATGCTATATAATTTTATCAAAGGTTAATTTAATTGATACATTAACAGGGTTAATAATAAGTAATTTTGCCAATGTATTTGGAATATTTTTGATGAGACAGGCTTTTATGCAGATAAACAAAAGTCTTATTGAAGCAGCAAGAATAGATGGTGCAAGTCATTTTAAGATACTATGGAATATAGTATTTCCATTAACAAAGCCTACATTTATTACATTTGGATTAATAAGCTTTGTAACATATTATAATGATTATATGTATCCATCACTTATTACAAAAAGTCCAGAAAAGTTTTTAATCTCAGCAGGTCTAAGACAGTTCTTTATTGAAGGTGGAGCATATGGAATAAAATGGCCTGAGATTATGGCTGCCAGTACAATAACAGTATTACCGCTTCTTATATTATTCTTTGCAGCCCAAAAATGGTTTATGAAAACAATAGGGGATTCAGGTGTAAAAGAATAAATTTATTAATTGAGCTAAGAGAATTTGACAAATTAAACTAAGAGCTAAAAACTAAGAACTAAGAGTTGAGGAAATTTTTCTTGCAGAAAAATAGATTATATGTTTTAACACATTACTTAAGTAGTATAAGCGGTAGATTTTGCACGGCAAAATCAATGCAATAATATAATAAAAAATCTGAAAGATTTTTTCACTGAAACTTTTATCTCTTACTTATTAGTTTTTAGTTATATATGTTCAGTAAAACTTTTAATTGTGATAAAACCAGAAAATAATAGACTTGCAGTGAAATATATATTCAATAAATTTCCTTGAATATATATTTTAGCTGCAAGTCTATTATTTTCGTTGTTTTACCACTATACTAAGTTCTACGTAATATATAGAAAGTATGATATAATAGTAAGGTATTTTGATGCTTATGAAAGGCAGGAGTTTTTATGAATTGCAAAATAAGTGTAATAGTTCCTGTATATAAAGTTAAGGACAGGATTGTAAATACTCTGGAATGTTTAAAAAATCAAACATTTAAGAATTTTGAAGTATTGTTTATTGATGATGGGTCTCCAGATGACAGCTGTGATTTTGCCATAAGATACTTAAATGGATGTGACGTTAATTATAAAGTAATAAAAAAAGAAAATGGCGGGGTTAGTTCTGCAAGAAATCTTGGAATAGAAAGAGCACAGGGAAAATATATAACATTTTTAGATTCTGATGATTATATTGAAAATGATATGCTTGAAGCATTTTATGAAAAAGCAGAAAATGAAAATGCTGATGTTGTTTATTCTGCATATGTTTATGAAGATAATAATAAAGAAGCCATAACCAGTAATGCAGCAGATTTAACAGAAGGGATATATGATGGCATGACAGCTGCCATTGGTCTTGCATATGGAACAACATATACTCATATAATGGCTAATATGTTTAAAACATCACTGCTTAAGGAAAATAATATAAAATTCGATACCAATAGAAAATTTGCAGAAGATATATCATTTATGTTAAAAGCTTATGGACACGCAGACAAAATATACTGCATTGATAAGGTTTGTGCTCATTATGTAAGATGGAGCCAGTCAGCTATGAATAATATTAAAATAAGCTATTTGGATGTATATTATTCAAACATTGAAACATTAAAATATATAAAGGAAAATTTTAATAACAAGCTTTTGGAAAATGCAATGGTAACAAGCAGAATACCTGCTGCTATAGTTAATATTTTTATAGCATTCTGCACCAAAGATTCATTAAAAAATGAACTGAAGGAATTTTTAGGTGACAAGAAAGTAAGGGCAGAATTAAGAAAGTATAAGATGGCAAGACTTGAAAAAGATAGACTAAGATATCTTATATTAAGTAAGATAATCTTGATATGCCCCAAAATTATTGAAAAATATTACAATAAAAAGAAACAATAATAATGAATATTACAGGAGAGAAATTCTTATGAATGAAAATTTATATAATGAAGAAGATTATATTGATTTAGGACTTAGAGAAGCACAAAAGCTGATGACACAAATATTAAAAGATGTTCATGAAATTTGTGAAAAGCATAACATAAAATATTTTCTTGATGCAGGAACATTAATAGGAGCTGTACGTCACAAAGGTTTTATTCCCTGGGATGATGATCTTGATATAGGCATGCTTAGAGAAGACTACATTAAGTTTTTATCAATTGCAAAGGAGGAACTTCCAGAATACTTATTTTTGCAGACTTTTGAAAATGATGAATATTATGATATTTATCAGGTTCCATGCAAAATTCGTTATAATAATACTCTTTTTATTCAAAAGGATATTGCAGAAAACCCAAAAATGCATAATGGAATTTATATAGATGTACTTCCATATGACACTCTTCCTAAAAAAGCATGGGTATATAAGCTTCAGAGAAAAATAAGCAATAATATATTAAAAGCATTTGTAAGAATGAGAGAGATTCCTGACAAGCTTACATTAAAAAATAAAATTACACATACTTTTTATAAAATAGTGGTTACCATATTAAAGGATAAAGGAAGAGAAAAGATTTTTAATATGCTCATGTCCTGGAATGATAAAAATTCACCATATATGGCATATGGGGTTGATACACCATGGAGTGAATACATATATAAAACAAAAGATTTCTTTGAACTTTCAAAAGTCCAATTTGAAGGTGAAGAATTTTATGCACCTAATAATCCGGATGCAGTACTAACAACACTTTATGGAGATTATATGACACTTCCAAAGGAAGAAGAAAGACAGTGGCATGCTAAAATAATAAAAGTAAAAAAAGAATATAAACATAATGACTAGTTCAGTTTATGAAATTTTACTTAAGAAATGCTTCAATATGTTGCATATGCTTTTTTATATGAGTATAATTCAAGTAGTATGAATTTGTTTGACAATTTATCTGGGATGGTTGTCAGATTAAGCATAAATTTCTATGATTTTATAATCACAATGTATAGGAGAGAATGACTTGATAAAAGTATCTGTTATTACACCAGTTTATAATGTGGAAGCATGTATAGAAAAGAGTGTCAAATCTATTATAAATCAAACATGCAAAGATTTTGAATACATATTAATTGATGATGGGAGCAAAGATAAAAGTATAGAAATTGCACAAAACCTTTTAAAAGACACTGATATAAATTACAAAATACTGACTCAGGAAAACAGCGGAGTAAGTGCAGCAAGAAATTTAGGAATTAAAAATGCACAGGGAAAGTATATAACTTTTTTAGATTCAGATGATTATTTTAACACTGAATTTATAGAATTAATGTACAAAAAAGCAGAAGAATGCAGTTGTGATGTGGTTTTTTGTGATTACAGCGAAGTAGATGGAAAATGAAATATTTTAGCTCAAAACAGAACAAAATATTTACAATCTTCTATTAGTGGGAAAAGTGCGGCATTAAAGCAGCTTAGTGATGATATTACACTAGGAATGAGAAGTGCAATATACAAAAGCAGTATTATTAAAGATAATAATCTTTTTTTTGACAGCAGCAGAAAATATGGTGAAGATATGGTCTTTATTGTTAAAGCACTTATGAATGCCCATAAAGTAATATCTTTAAATAAAGTTCTTGCTTATTATGTTATATGGGAAAATTCAATAACTCAGAATGTTTCATTAAAACATATTGACTGCTACAACTCGTATAATGATCTTTTACAATATGTAAAAGAAAAAGGAGATTACAAAGAAATAGAAAAATTTCTAACAGAATATAAAATTCCATATTCTGTCTGTCATGTTTTTTCTATATTTTCAAGAGATAAAAAGTTTTATGAACCATTAATTGAATTTTTACATAAGGATTCAGTTAGAAAAGCATTATGTGATTATAGAATTCAAAGACTGGATAAAAATAATTTAAGATACTTTATTCAATGTATGCTTATAAGAATATGTCCTAAATTATTATTAAAAGTATTTGATATATTAAGATAAAAGAAAACAATTGAAATGTGATGGCGTAAATAATTATAGTATCTATCAATTTAATTGTCACGAGGTGTGTACTATGAGAATTTGGAAAACATTAGTTATTATGATAATTGATTTATTTATGGTAAATATGGCCTACCTTTTTGCTATAAATATTACTCAGGTGGGAGTTTTTACTGAAATAGCAAAAATATATACTCATGATGTTGTTGCATTAAGTATTATATATTTAATATGTTTTTACCTGTTTAAAATGTATGATAGTTTGTGGCATTTAACAGGAACAGATGAATTCCTTCTTGGTGTAGGTGGAAATATTTTAGCAAGTATTTTAACAATTGCTTATACAAGACAGCTTGGTGCAACAATTCCTTTAAATGTATGTGTAGTTGGAACTTTACTTGCAATATTTTTTGTACTTGGATACAGAATACTTTACAGAGTATACAGAAGAATTCAATTATATATTCCATATAAATATTCAGCTGACCAGCACAGAGTAATGGTTGTTGGTGCAGGTTCGGCAGGAACAATGATAATAAATGAAATGCTTGCAAGAAGAGAACTGAAGTATAATCCAATTGTTCTTATTGATGATGACAAAAGCAAACTTGGAAGAAGAATTTCCGGAGTAAAAATAGAAGGAAACAGAAATGACATTGCATATATAGCAGCTGAAAAGGAAATAGATTTAATTTTAATAGCTATTCCTTCTCTTGACGCTAAAAATAAATCAGAAATAATAGATATATGTAAACAAACAAACTGTAAGCTTAAAATTATTCCTGGAATGTATGAAATAATTAATGGTGATGCAACAGTAAGCAGAATAAAGGATGTAGATTTAGAAGACCTTTTGGGAAGAGATCCTATTGTTCTTGATAACAGAGGAATTTCAGAATATATTCAGAATAAAACAATTCTTGTAACAGGCGGCGGAGGCTCTATTGGGTCTGAATTATGCAGACAGATAGCAGTATTTAATCCTAAAAAGTTAATTATTTTTGATATTTATGAAAACAATGCTTATGATATTCAAAATGAATTAAAAGACAGTTTTCCAGATTTGGAGATGAGAGTTCTTATTGGTTCCATAAGAGACAGGGCAAGACTTCATGAAATATTTAAAAAACATAAAATAAATGTAGTATTCCATGCAGCAGCCCACAAACATGTGCCTTTAATGGAAGACAGTCCAAAAGAAGCAATAAAAAACAATGTATTTGGTACATTAAATCTGGCTCTTGAAGCAAGTGAAGCTAAAATAGACAGATTTGTAATGATATCAACTGATAAGGCTGTTAATCCTACAAATATCATGGGTGCAAGTAAGAGACTATGTGAAATGATAATACAGGCAGTAAATAAGGAGTCACAAACAGAGTTTGTTGCAGTTAGATTTGGTAATGTTCTTGGAAGCAACGGATCAGTTATTCCTTTGTTTAAACGTCAGATAGCTAATGGCGGACCGGTTACAGTAACACATAAAAAGATAATAAGATATTTTATGCTTATACCAGAAGCAGCTCAGCTTGTACTTCAGGCAGGTGCTTTTGCAAAGGGCGGAGAAATATTTGTTCTTGATATGGGTAAACCAGTAAAGATATATGATTTGGCATGTGATTTAATAAGACTTTCAGGTCTTGAACCAAATAATGATATTAAAATAGTATTTACAGGACTTAGACCAGGAGAAAAGTTATATGAAGAATTATTAATGAGTGAAGAAGGATTAGAAGAT
>CAZLOP010000092.1:0-6458 GCA_964561205.1 uncultured Clostridium sp.
GTACCTGGTCATAAAAGATGACTTGGAACTCCTGAACTTTTAAATTTCTTAGGTGAAAAATGTGTAGGAATGGATGTAAACTCAATGAAACCTTTGGACAACCTATGCCATCCTGTTTCAGTTATAAAAGAAGCAGAAGAACTTGCTGCAGATGCTTTTGGTGCTGCTCATGCTTTCTTAATGGTTGGTGGAACTACTTCTGCTGTTCAGAGTATGATTTTATCTGTTGCTAAACGTGGTGATAAAATTATTCTTCCAAGAAATGTTCATAGAAGTGTAATGGGTGCTATGGTTCTTTGTGGTGCAATACCTGTATATGTCAATCCTGAATGCGACTCAAGACTTGGTATTCCACTTGGAATGAGTGTTGACGCTGTAAAAAAAGCAATACAGGAAAATCCTAATGCCAAAGCAGTTCTTGTAAATAATCCAACTTATTACGGAATCTGTTCAGATTTAAAGAGCATAACAAAACTGGCCCATGACAATGGAATGTTATGTCTGGCTGATGAAGCTCATGGAACTCATTTTTATTTTAGTGATAAACTTCCCATATCTGCAATGGAAGCTGGAGCTGATATGGCTGCTGTTTCAATGCACAAATCAGGAGGCAGTCTTACTCAAAGTTCTATGCTTCTTACAGGGCCTAATGTTTCACAAGGACATGTTCGCCAGATAATAAATTTAACTCAGACTACAAGTGGTTCTTATCTTTTACTTTCAAGCCTTGATATAGCAAGGCGTAATCTTGCCTTACACGGAAAAGAATCTTTTGACAAAGTCATAGAACTTGTAGAATATGCAAGAAAAGAAATCAATACACTTGATGGGTATTATGCTTATTCTAAAGAACTTATAAACAACGACAGTATTTATGATTTTGATATAACAAAATTGTCAGTAAATACACTAGATATCGGACTTGCCGGCATTGAAGTTTATGATTTACTTCGAGATGAATATGATATTCAGATAGAATTTGGTGACCTTGGTAATATACTTGCTTATGTTTCTATTGGCGACCGCATCAGAGATATAGAACGTCTTGTTAGTGCTCTGTCAGAAATTCGTCGAAGATTTCAAAAAAGTAAGACAGGACTTATGGACCATGAATATATTGAACCAAAAGTTGCAGTTTCACCACAGGATGCTTTTTATTCAGAAAAAGAATGTTTAGAAATTCAAAATACAGTCGGACGTATATGCAGCGAATTTGTAATGTGCTACCCTCCAGGTATTCCAATTTTAGCTCCAGGTGAACGTATTACTTCTGATATTTTATCTTATATAGAATATGCAAAACTTAAAGGCTGTTCTATGACAGGACCAGAAGATGCTGAAATTAAACATTTGAATGTTTTGAAAGGAGATGATTAACATGGATTTTTGGTTTTCTGAATATCATACAAAAAATGTAAAATTATCAATTCGTGTAGATAAGCAATTATATAGTGGTCAAAGCGATTTTCAAAGAATAGATGTATTTGACTCCCCTGAATTTGGGCGTTTCCTAACTTTAGACGGATATATGATGCTTACTGAAAAAGATGAATTTATTTATCATGAAATGATAACTCATATTCCAATGGCAGTCCATCCTAATGTTAAAAAAGTTCTTGTTATAGGAGCTGGAGATGGTGGTGTAATAAGAGAATTAGCAAAATATAAAGAAATCGAACTTATTGATATGGTTGAAATTGATCCTTTGGTTGTTGAAGTATGCACAAAATATCTTCCTAAAACTGCATGCTGTTTTGATGATCCAAGACTTACAATTCATTATGAAGATGGATTAAAATTTGTACGTTCCAAACATAATGAATATGATTTAATCATTGTTGATTCTACTGATCCTTTCGGACCAGGTGAAGGTTTGTTTACCCTTGAGTTTTATGGAAACTGCTATAAGGCTTTAAAAGATGACGGTATAATGGTAAACCAAAATGAAAGTCCATTTTACCCTGATGATATTACAGCATGTCAGCGTGCTCATAAAAGAATTGTTCAGACTTTTCCAATAAGCCGCGTATATCAGGCACATATTCCAACATATCCATCAGGACACTGGCTCTTTGGATTTGCATCAAAAAAGTATCATCCTCTAAAAGATTTAAACGAAGAAAAATGGGATATGCGAAATATTTCTGCCAGATACTATACAACAAAACTGCACAAAGGTGCATTTTATATACCAGCTTATGTAGAGGAGATGTTAAAAAATGTTGAAAAAGAATGTTGAGACCTTTTTAGGTTGCGATAAAGAATATAAAGACGCAGAAACAGTCTTATTTGGAGCACCCTTTGATTCAACTACATCATACAGACCAGGTACAAGATTTGGAAGCAGTGCTGTGCGCCATGAATCTTTTGGAATTGAAACTTATAGTCCATACCAGAACCTTGATTTAGAACAAGATTCCTTAGTATTTGATGCTGGTGATCTTGAATTTGCTATTGGTAATACTAATTCTGTTCTAAACTGTATTGAAAACTGTGCATCACAAATATTAAGTGATAATAAAAGGCCTTTTATGATTGGCGGAGAACATCTTGTAACTTTAGGTGCATTTCGTGCTGCCTTAAAAAAATATCCAGACATACACATAATACATTTTGATGCACATGCTGACCTACGCTTAGATTATCTAGGTGTTGAGCTGTCACATGCCTGTGTTCTAAGACGCTGTTTTGAACTAACTGGAGAAAACCGCATCTTTCAGTTTGGAATTCGTTCAGGTGATAAAGAAGAATTTACATGGGCTAAAACTCATATAAAAATGCAGCCTTTTAACTTTGATAATCTTGAAGAAACTTTAGATAAACTTAAAAGTAAACCTGTTTACTTTACAGTAGATTTGGATGTATTAGATCCTTCAGTTTTTCCTGGGACAGGAACTCCTGAACCAGGCGGAGTAAGTTTTGATGAACTTAGAAAAGCTGTAACAACAGTATGCAGCCAAGCTAATGTGGTTGCATGTGATGTAAATGAGTTAAGTCCTCATTATGATATAAGCGGCGCTTCTACTATGGTTGCCTGCAAAATTATAAGAGAAATGCTTCTGGCATTAAAATAAATATTACATAAAATTAAGGAGTGATTTTAATGGGAAAAGTATTAATTATTGGATGTGGTGGTGTTGCCAGTGTTGCAATTCAAAAATGCTGCCAGCATAGTGATGTGTTTACCGAAATATGTATTGCAAGCCGTACAAAATCTAAATGTGATGCCCTTCGTGATAAATTAAAAGGAAAAACAGATACAATTATTACAACTGAACAGGTAAATGCAGATAATGTAGATGAATTAATTGCACTTATAAATAAAGTAAAACCTGACTTAGTAATGAATATTGCCCTTCCTTATCAGGATTTAACTATAATGGATGCATGTCTTGCATGCAAAGTTAATTATATGGACACAGCAAATTACGAACCAGAAGATTTAAATGACCCTGCATGGCGTGAAATTTATGAAAAGCGCTGCAAGGAATTAGGCTTCTCTGCTTATTTTGATTATTCATGGCAGTGGGCATATAAAGAAAAATTTGAAGAAGCAGGAATTACTGCCCTTTTAGGTTCAGGTTTTGATCCAGGTGTAACACAGGCATACTGCGCATATGCTCAAAAACATTTATTTGATACAATTGATACAATTGATATTTTAGACTGTAATGGCGGTGACCATGGATATCCATTTGCTACAAACTTTAACCCTGAAATAAACCTTCGTGAAGTTTCTGCTCCTGGTTCTTATATAGAAAACGGCCACTGGGTTGAAATACCAGCAATGAGTATTAAACGTGAATATGATTTTGATCAGGTTGGAAAAAAAGATATGTACCTTCTTCATCATGAGGAAATTGAATCTTTAGCTAATACTATACCTAATGTAAAACGAATCAGATTTTTCATGACATTTGGCGAAAGCTATCTTACTCATATGAAATGCCTTGAAAATGTAGGAATGCTGTCAACTGAACCAATAGAATTTGAAGGAAAACAAATTGTTCCTATCCAGTTCTTAAAGGAATTACTTCCTGATCCAGCAACACTTGGACCACGTACAGTTGGTAAAACAAATATAGGATGTATATTTACAGGTAAAAAGGATGGCAAAGATAAATCTGCTTATATTTATAATGTATGTGACCATCAGGAATGTTATAAAGAAGTTGAATCACAGGCAATATCTTATACAACAGGAGTACCTGCTATGATAGGTGCAATGATGCTTCTTACTGGAAAATGGAACAAACCAGGTGTTTACACTGTTGATGAATTTGACCCAGATCCATATATGGATGAATTGAATAAATGTGGACTTCCATGGCAGATAAAAGATAATCCTGCATTGGTGGACTAATTATGATGAATATAGATAATTCAATACGTACTCCATATTTTTTAATAGATGAAAAACGTATTATAAAAAATCTTACTTTATTAAAAGATATAAGTAATAGAACAGGCTGTAAAATTCTTCTTGCACAAAAAGCATTTTCAATGTATTCAGTTTATCCACTTTTAAGCAAATATTTAGCTGGTTCAACAGCAAGCGGTTTATATGAAGCAAAGCTTGGACATGAAAACTTTGGAGGTGAAACACATGTGTTTTCACCTGCCTACCGCTTAGATGAATTTGAAGAACTTTTAACATATGCAGACCACTTTGTGTTCAACTCTGTAAATCAGGTCAAAAAATTTGCACATAAAGTTAAAAAACACAAAAAATCAATTGCTCTTAGAGTTAACCCTGAATGTTCTACTCAGGATGACCATGAAATATATGACCCTTGTTCTCCTTGTTCACGTCTTGGAACAACTTTAGAAAATTTTAGTGAAGATATACTTCCTCTTTTAGATGGTCTTCATTTTCATACTTTATGTGAACAGAACTCAGATGATCTTGAAATTACAGTTAAAGCTTTTGAAGAAAAGTTTGGAAAGTATCTTTATAATATGAAATATCTTAATTTAGGCGGAGGTCATCATATAACACGAAAAGATTATGATGTAGAAAAGCTTATTAATATAATTACTTGTTTAAAAGATAAATATAATATTGAAATATATCTTGAACCTGGTGAAGCTGTTGTATTAAATGCTGGATATCTTGTTTCATCAGTATTAGAAATAGTTCACAATAAAATGGATATTGCAATTTTAGACACATCTGCTGCATGTCATATGCCAGATGTAATTGAAATGCCGTATAGACCTCCAGTAGCAGACAGCGGAACTCCTAATGAAAAGTCTTATACATACAGATTTGCAGGCCCCACTTGCTTAGCTGGCGATATAATTGGTGATTATTCATTTTCTAAGCCTCTTAAAGAAGGCAGTAAAGTAATTTTTGAAGATATGGCATTATACACTATGGTTAAAACAAATACATTTAACGGAATGCCTCTTCCATCTATTATACTTTTAACTAAGGATAATGAATATAAACATATAAAATCTTTTTCCTATGATGATTTTAAAAGCAGATTATAAATCATAATTTGAACTAAAAACTAAAAGCTAAGAACTAAGAACGGCGGTAGATTTTGCACAGCAAAATCAATGCAATAATATAATAAAAAAACGAAGTTTTTTTCTCCGCAACTCTTAGTTCTTAGTTTTTAGCTCTTAGTTTAATTCGCCAAATTATGATTTATCAAAAAAAGAACTGTACACTATGCTAATTATTTAGTGCTACAGCCCCTTTTCATTAAATTATTTGTATAATGGATATTTATCACAAAGAGCCTGAACTCTCTTCTTTAATCCACTTAAGTCTTCTTCTCTGTTTTTAATTACTTCATCCATAATAGCAGCAATTTCTGCCATATCTTCTGTCTTAAAACCTCTTGTAGTTACAGCTGCTGTACCTATTCTTATACCTGAAGTTACAAATGGACTTCTAGTTTCATTTGGTACTGTATTTTTGTTGGCTGTAATTCCAACTGAATCAAGCAATGCTTCAGCTTCCTTACCTGTTATATCCTTATTATTTAAATCAATTAAGAATACATGGTTATCAGTTCCATCAGATACAATTTTGAAACCTCTGTTTATAAGCTGAGATGCAAGTTCCTTACAGTTTGCAACAACCTGAGCAGCATATTCTTTAAACTCCGGCTGCATAGCTTCCTTAAAGCATACTGCTTTTGCTGCTATAATATGTTCAAGAGGTCCGCCCTGAATTCCTGGGAATATGTTTTTATTTAAATCTTTTGCATATTTTTCTTTGCAAAGAATTAATCCACCTCTTGGACCTCTAAGTGTCTTATGAGTTGTTGTTGTAACAAAATCACAATATGGTACTGGTGATGGATGCATTCCTGCAGCAACTAAACCTGCAATGTGAGCCATATCTGTCATAAGAATTGCTCCAACTTCATCAGCAATTTCTCTGAACTTAGCAAAATCAATAACTCTTGCATATGCACTTGCACCAGCAACTATTAACTTTG
>CAZLOP010000093.1:0-6458 GCA_964561205.1 uncultured Clostridium sp.
GAAAAGTAAAAGATGTAATTAATTCAGTTATTGAAAAAGAAGAACTAATATTAGATTCGCCAGAACCTTTTGTAAGAGTAAGCAGTCATGGAGAAAGTTCAGTTAATTATGTTGTTCGGGTATGGACGAAAACAGAAGATTACTGGACTGTTCATTTTAATCTGTTAGAGCAGGTAAAAATTAAATTTGATGAAGAAAACATATCAATTCCATATAATATGATGGATGTTAATATAATAAAAAGTGAATAACAGGATAAAGTAAAAGGTATAGGCAAAATAAAATGTCTGTATCTTTTTTTATTTTTACATAAGGAATATATAGAAAATTATATATATATAATTTAACTAAGAATAAAAAAGGATGTGAAGTTTTTTGAGATTAAGTGATGTAAAAAAAGGTAATTCAGCAATAGTTGAAGGGGTATATGGCAGCAAGAAGTTAAAAAAAAGATTAATGGCTCTTGGATGTATTAAAGGAACATTAGTAACATTTAAGCACAGGGCACCACTGGGTGATCCTATAATAATTAATTTTAGGGGGTTTGATCTTGCATTAAGAAAAAAAGATGCTGAATATATAATAGTATGGTAATGGAGGAATATAACCATGATAGATGTAGCCTTATTTGGAAATCCCAATGTAGGGAAAACTACTTTATTTAATGCACTTACTGGTTCAAATCAGTATGTTGGAAACTGGCCAGGAGTAACAATTGATAAAAGAAAAGGCTTTTTTAATAATGTTCAGATTATGGATCTGCCAGGAATATATGCTTTTGATACATTTTCAAATGAAGAAAGAGTATCAAAGGAAGCTATAATAAATGATAATCCCGATGTTATATTAAATATTGTTGATGCATCAAATTTAAATCGTAACCTGTACCTTACAATGCAGCTTAAACAGTTTAATAAGCCTATTATTGTAGCCCTTAATATGATTGATTTATGTGAGAAAAAGGGTATACATATAGATTATAAAAAACTTGAAGAAGAACTTGAAGTTGAAATAATACCAATAAGTGCAGGGAAAAATATAGGTATTGATAAAATAAGGGAAAGGTTAATAAAAGGCAGATTTAAAAATTCATATTGCAGGGAAAAGTTTTTACACAAAGATGAAGAAGAAGTTTACAGACATATTGAAGATATTTTAAAGAAAACTGTAATATATGATAAAAATTCACATAAGCAGTTTAATAATTTATTAGACAAGCTTCTTCTTAATCCTGTTATGGCTTTTCCTTTCTTTATATCAGTTATGGTGCTCATATTTAAGATCACTTTTACCTGGGTTGGAAGACCTCTTTCTGATTTGCTTTCACAAATATTAACACATGATGTAATACCTTTAGCAGATAATATTTTAAGCAACAATTCTCAATGGTTCAGATCTCTTGTTATTAATGGAATTATTTCAGGAGTGGGAGGAGTTTTAACACTTCTGCCAATAATTACTGTAATGTTTGTATGTATTACAATTCTTGAAGACAGCGGGTATATGGCAAGAATAGCATTTATAATGGATAAACTAATGCGGAAAATGGGGCTTTCAGGAAAGGCTTTTATACCAATGGTTATAGGTTTTGGGTGCTCAGTACCTGCAGTAATGTCTGCAAGAACTCTGGAAAGTGAAAAAGACAGAAAACTTGCAGCACTTCTTGTTCCATTTATGTCCTGTAATGCAAGGCTTCCTGTGTATCTGCTATTTGCATCTGTGTTTTTTAGAGGAAATGAAGGCATTGTTATTGCATCACTTTATCTAATGGGAGTATTTACAGCTTTTGTTTTTGGAATATTATTAAGTGGTACTGTATTTAAAAAAGAAGAAGAGCCATTTTTAATTGAAATACCTGAATACAGGCTGCCTAAAATATCTAATATAATTAATGCAGCAGCTGACAAAGCTATTGAATTCGTAAAAAAGGCAGGAAGTCTCATATTTGCAATGAGTGTAATAATATGGTTTTTATCTAATTTTGATTATGATTTTGTTTTATGCAATGTCAATGAAAGCATACTTGCCACGGTTGGAAGTAAAATAGCACCAGTATTTAAATATGTTGGTTTTGGAAACTGGGAATCTGCAGTATCACTTCTATGCGGACTTCTTGCAAAAGAAACTGTACTTTCTTCTATGCAGGTTATTTATGGAGGCAGTCTTGAGACAGCATTGCTTAATAGTTTTAATTCTGTTTCTGCCTATGCATTTTTAACATTTGTTCTATTATATATTCCATGTATATCTACATGTGGAACAATAAAAAAGGAATATGGTTTAAAGTTTATGATTATTTCAATGATTTTTCAGTTTGGAACAGCATGGAGTGTTTCATTCTGTGTATTTAATGTAGGCAGTATTATTGTAAAATTATTTTTTGTATAAAATGGAGTTTGATATGGAGATAATTATAGGAGGAATAATACTAATAATAGCTGTAATTATGCTGATTATTAATATAAAAAATGAACTGAGTGGATGTAAATACTGTTGTAATAATAAATGTCCTAATCATAAGAAAAAATAAATAAGTTTTATAAATGGCGGACTTTTTTTCATCTGCTGTTATTTCTTATGTTATAATTATAAAAATGAGATATTTAAAGGAGATAAAATGAGTAAAATATTAGTATTAGCAGAAAAGCCTTCAGTAGGCAGAGATTTAGCAAAGGTTTTAAAATGCAGCCAGAATAAAGGTTCATATATAGAAGGAAGTAAATATATAGTAACATGGGCAATGGGACACTTGGTAGGCTTTATGGATCCTGAAGGCTATGATAATAAATATAAAGAATGGAAGATGGACACACTGCCAATGCTTCCTGAACATATGAAGCTTACAGTTTTAAAAAAGACAGGAAAACAATATAATGAAGTAAAAAAACAGCTTTTAAGAGAAGATGTAAGTGAAATTGTAATTGCAACTGACGCAGGGCGTGAAGGAGAGCTGGTTGCCCGCTGGATAATTGAAAAGACTGGTGTTAGAAAGCCTATAAAAAGATTATGGATTTCATCTCAGACGCAAAAAGCTATTTTAGATGGATTTAATAACTTAAAATCAGGACGTGAATATGAAAATCTTTATCATGCTGCTGTATGCAGAGCAGAAGCAGACTGGCTTGTGGGACTTAATGTTACAAGAGCACTTACATGTAAATATAATGCCCAGCTTAGTGCAGGAAGAGTTCAGTCACCAACTCTTGCAATGATAGTTCAGAGGGAAGAAGATATAAGAAACTTCAAGCCTAAAAATTACTACACAGTATATGTAAAAAATGATAAGTATAGTTTAACATGGGTTAATAAAGATAATAATTCAAGAATTTTTGATGAAGAATTTTCTAAAAAGTTAGCTGCTAAACTTAAATCTGGAAGGGGAAAGATAGTTAAAGTTAGTGAAACAAAAAAGAAAAAATATTCTCCGGCACTTTATGATTTAACAGAACTTCAAAGAGACTGTAATAAAATATATGGATTTTCAGCCAAACAGACATTAAATATAATGCAGAGATTATATGAAAATCATAAGGTACTTACATATCCAAGAACAGATTCAAGATATGTTACAACTGATATAGCAGCTACAATTCCAGACAGATTAAAAGCAGTATCATTTGGAAATTATAGTGTAGTTACAAAAGAATTATTAAGCAAAAAAATAACTGAAAACAAGAGTTTTGTTGACAACTCAAAGGTAACTGACCACCATGCCATAATACCAACAGAAGAAAGAGCAGACCTAATGCATTTTTCTGCTGATGAAAGAAGGGTATATGAACTTGCAATAAAGAGATTCTTAAGTGTATTATTGCCACCATATGAATATATTCAGACAACAATTGAAGCTGATATAAGTGGTGAAAAGTTAATTGCAAAAGGAAGCTATGAAATTTCTAAAGGATTTAAAAAGTTATATGAAAACAATAATGAAGAAGAAACTGATGACGATATAAAAGAACAGATTCTTCCTAAAGTAAATAAGGATGACACATTTATTGTTAAGGCTGTTAATGTAAAAAAAGGTGAAACAAAACCCCCTGCAAGATTTAATGAAGGAACACTGCTTTCTGCTATGGAGAACCCACAAAAGTTTACAGCAGTAGGAAAGGAAGCAGCAAAAACATTAAATAAAACTGGCGGACTTGGTACTGTTGCAACAAGAGCAGATATAATTGAAAAACTGTTTAATTCATTTGTAATAGAAAAGAAAGGCAGGGAGATTTATCCTACTTCTAAAGGAAAACAGCTTATAGATTTAGTTCCAAAGGACTTAAAATCACCACTTCTTACAGCAGAATGGGAAGGCCAGCTTGATGAAATAAGCAGAGGAAAAATCAAACCTTATACATTTACAAGCCAGATGAGAGATTACGCAGCTGCATTAGTTGAAGATGTTAAGAGGAGTAATGATAAATTTAAACATGATAATGTTACTGGCAAGAAATGTCCTAACTGTGGAAAATATCTGCTTCAGGTAAAAGGCAAAAATGGAACAATGAATGTCTGTCAGGACAGGGAATGTGGATACAGAGAAAATGTGGCAAGAGTAACAAATGCAAGGTGCCCAGAATGTAAAAAGCGATTAGAAATAAGAGGAGAAGGTGAAGGAAAGATATATGTATGTGCAAGTCCTACATGTAACTTTAGAGAAAAAGCCAGGGTTTTTGAAAAGAGATTTGATAAAAAGGGCAAGATTAATAAGAGAGAAGTAAGAAATATTATGAAGAAAATGCAGAAGGAAGCAGAGCAGGAAGCTATAGCTGATAATCCATTTGCTTCTCTATTGAAGGATTTTAACAAATAATGGGTAAAAAATAGTGCAAGGAGAAAAATATGAGCATATTAGAATTATTTATTTTAGCAGTAGGATTATCAATGGATGCATTTGCTGTATCTATATGTAAAGGTCTGGCTATGAAAAAGATAACTGTAAAAAAGAGTTTTATAGTAGGATTGTATTTTGGACTGTTTCAGGCAGGTATGCCTCTTATAGGATACTTCTTAGGAAGTGCATTTAGTGAAAAAATATCAAGTATTGATCACTGGATTGCCTTTATTCTTTTATCATTAATAGGCATAAGTATGATTAAGGAAGCTGTTCAAAAGAATGAAGAAGAGGAAGGGCAGGATGCTGACCTTGGTTTTAAAAATATGTGTGTTCTTGCTATTGCAACAAGCATTGATGCACTGGCAGTTGGTGTTACATTTGCTTTCTTAAAAGTTTCAATTATACATGCTGTATCATTTATTGGTGTTACTACAATGGTACTTTCCATGGCAGGTGTAAAAATAGGTAATATCTTTGGTACAAAATATAAAGCAAAGGCAGAAATAGCTGGAGGGGTTATTTTAATCTGCATGGGACTAAAAATACTTTTACAACATATGGGTTTCATTGGATAGAATATTAAAAAAGCTTAAAGAAACGTTTACTTATTTCGACAATAAATTATAATCATTTATTATTGAAAGGAAGTGTTTTTATGGGATATGACAGTAAAGATATAAAGGTAAAAGGTATTACTTCTACTATGAATATTCATGATAAAAATGATTTCTTTTTCAAAAACAGATTATTAAATAAAAATTATGATTTACCAAATAAAAAGAAATTTCAACAGGAGCTTGATGAAAAGAAGAAGGAACATAAAGAGTCTGAAAGAGACAGCATAGAAATCTCATCAAATGATGAAAATAAAAAACTTAATCTTGACTCAATTGATATAGAATTCCTAAATGAAATAAAAAATAATCAGCAGACTATGGAACAGCAGTATATTGCCTGTAAAATAGCTTGTGGAGAATATACATCAAAAGAAGAAATAGAGTATTTAAAAAATGTTGATATGAATTTATTAAGACGGGCAATAGTAATTGGTAATCAGAGAAAAAAGTTAGAATTAAAATTAAAAATGGTTAGTAATAAACATGATGCACAAATGCTTATATTCAGAGCCAGAGATATGAATAATAAAACAAGCGTTTCATATGATAACAAAGCTTTAGATGGAGGAGCAATAAAAGTAATAATGAGATGTGCCTTAGATAAAGCAGAAAAGAAATATCTGAATAATGATTTATATGATGATAATCTTGAACTTCAGATTAATTTAATTGAAGCAGGAGTATTATAATTTTAAGAAGTAATAAGTAAGAAATAAAGTGGAAGATAAAAAAATTCCATACTTCAAGCCTATTACTTCTTTCTTTTAAACATATATTTTTATATTATATTAAATTTTTGGAGGCATAAATGGATATTAAGGAATTAGTAAAGAAACAAAAAGAATACTTTTTAAGTGGAAAAACTTTAGATATACATAATAGAAGAAATAATCTTATTAAATTAAAAAAGATTATAAAAGAAAATGAAGAAAAAATAATGGAAGCCCTTAATAAGGATTTAAAAAAATCTCAGTTCTAAGCATATATGACAGAAGTGGGGCGGGTATATG
>CAZLOP010000094.1:0-6352 GCA_964561205.1 uncultured Clostridium sp.
ATAATTTATTTGACTTTACTTTAGAAGAATTAAAAACATGGATGAAAGAAAATAGCGAAAGTGCTTTTAGAGCAAAGCAAGTATTTTCTTGGATTTACAAAAATGTATATAACTTTGAGAATATGAAAAATATTCCTCAAGGTTTAAAAGATAAATTAAAAAACAATTTTACAATAGAACTTCCTGAAATTGTTGAAGTTTATAAATCAAAAATTGATGGAACTGAGAAATTCCTTTTAGGGTTTAAAGATGGAAATTTAATTGAAAGTGTATTAATGAGATATAAACATGGAAATTCAATATGTATATCAACACAGGTTGGCTGCAGAATGGGATGCAAATTTTGTGCATCAACTATTGAAGGACGTGTGAGAAATTTGACTGCAGGAGAAATTCTAAGTGAAATAATTGTTGTTGAAAATTATATCAATGAAAGAATATCTAATGTAGTACTAATGGGAAGTGGAGAGCCGCTTGATAATTATGATAATGTAACAAAATTTTTAGAAATAGTTACTAGTGATTATTCTTTAAACATAGGACAGAGACATATTACATTATCTACTTGTGGTATTGTGCCAAAAATATATGAATTAGCAGATAAGCATATGAGCATAACGCTTGCTTTGTCACTTCATGCGTTTAGTGATGAAAAGCGAAGACAAATAATGCCTATAGCCAATAAGTATTCTATTGCAGAAATTCTAAAAGCATGTCAGTATTTTATTGAAAAAACTAATAGAAGAGTTACATTTGAATATTCACTTGTAAAAGATGTTAATGATAGTATTGAAGATGCTAAATCTTTAGGAAAATTGCTTAAAGGCATATTGTGCCATGTCAATTTAATTCCTGTTAATGAAATAAAGGAAAACAGTTTTAAAAGATCATCTAAAAAGACCATAAATGATTTTAGTGAAACATTGAGACAGTATGGGATTGAAGTGACAACACGTAGAGAAATGGGAAGTGACATAAATGCAGCTTGTGGACAACTTAGAAGAAGTTACATTGATACCCAAAAGCTAGGGGGAAATACAGATGGTAGGATTAATTAGTGACATTGGATTAAAGCGAAGTCTTAATGAAGACTGTGCATCATATTATGAAAATGATTGGTTAAAGCTATATGTAGTAGCAGACGGAATGGGCGGACATAATGCAGGAGAAGTTGCAAGCAGAATAGCAGTAGATGAAATTATAAATTATGTAAAAAATAATTTGGAAAAAAATATAGATGAAGATCTTTTAATTGATGCTATAAGTGAAGCTAACAAAATAATATTTGAATATGCAAAAACAAATTCCAAATTAAATGGGATGGGAACTACAGTTACAGCATGTATGATAACTAAAAAGTATATTCAGGTAGCCAATGTGGGTGACAGCTCATGTTTTGGAATTAATCGAAAAGAAAAAATAATAAAAAAGCTGACAAAAGATCATTCACTTGTTCAGGAGTTAATTGATAGCGGCAGTATTAGTGAAATTGATGCTGTACATCATCCTAATAAAAACATAATAACTCGAGCATTAGGGACAGAAAGTAAGGTGTGTGTTGACATCTTTCCAATACAAAATACCTTATATGATATGTATATGCTATGTTCAGATGGGCTTACAAATGAGATAACAAAAGAAAAGCTTTTAGAACTGGTTCTTGAAGAAGAAGAGTATGATAAGATGGCAGAAAAATTAGTTGAGCAAGCAAAAGAAAATGGTGGAAGAGATAATATTACTGTATTGTTATTTGGAGGAGAGATGTAGTTATGGAAGGAACAGTGCTTGGAAATAGATACGAACTGCTTGAAAAAATAGGCGAAGGAGGAATGGCCAAAGTCTATAAAGCACGCTGCAATAAATTAAATCGATTTGTTGCAGTAAAAATATTAAAAAAAGAATTTTCTAATAACGAAGAAATTGTTGAAAAATTTACAAATGAAGCAAAGGCTATAGCTACATTAAGTGATAACAATATTGTTAATGTATTAGATGTAGGAACTCAGGATGAACTTTATTATATAGTAATGGAGTATGTAAAAGGAAAAACATTAAAAGATGTAATAAAGCAAGTGGGAAAAATGAACTATGAAACTGCTATATCAATAGCACTCCAAATAGCTAAAGCTTTAGATTGTGCTCATAGAAACAATATAATTCATAGAGATGTAAAGCCACAGAATATTTTGGTTACAGAAGATGGTGTTATGAAAGTTACTGATTTTGGTATAGCTAAATCAGCATCATCAGCAACAATAACAAATACAACAACCATTATGGGATCTGCTCACTATCTTTCACCAGAGCAGGCTAAAGGAAGTTTTATTGACTGCAGAACTGATTTATATTCTCTTGGAATAGTTATTTATGAGATGGTTACAGGAGTTCTTCCTTTTGAAGCTGATAGTCCTGTTACTATAGCACTTAAGCATATTCAGGAAAAAGCTGTTGAACCTAAGCAGTTAAATTCTAAGATTCCTGATAGTTTAAATTTATTAATAGTAAAAGCAATTGAAAAAGATCCTAATAAGAGATATCAGAGTGCAAAAGAATTTATGAATGATCTTCAAAAGATTAAAGATAATCCTAATGCAATAATTGATAGTGTAGATGATGATGAAAATCAGCAGACTATAATAATGTCAGCGGCAGATGTTACTCAGCATATAAAAAGTCAGAGTACAATAAATAATCAAGATGAATATGATGAAGACGAATATGATGATGATGATGAATATTATGATGATGAGGAGGAAGAATTTATTTCTAAGAAAAGAAAGAAAACAATATTAGGAGTTATTTTAGCTGCTGCTGCAATTGTATTTTTAATTGGACTAGGAATTATAGGTGTTAATGTTTTAGGTGGTTCTAATAGTTCAGAGGATATAGAAGTACCTAATATAGTTGGTATGGATAAAGATAGAGCAAAAGCAGAATTAGAAAGCAAGAATCTTGTCCTTGTAGAAGCAGACACTGAACCTAGCAATGAACCTGAGGGTACTATATTAAAAACTAATCCTGCAGCGGGTACGAAAGTTAAGCAAAAAAGTGAAGTAAGAGTAGTTGTAAGTAGTGGAGAGAAATCATTAAAGATGCCTGATGTAGAGCAATATTCATTAGATAAGGCTAAAACAATATTAAATTCAATGAAACTTACTAATATATCTACAGTAGAACAATATAGTGATATTGTAGAAAAAGGATGTGTAATAAGTCAAAATCCAGAGCCAGAGACTCTTGTATCAGAAGATGAAGAAATTACATTGGTTATAAGTCTTGGAGCAAAAGAACCAGAGAAGAAATATGTTACAGTACCAAGTGTAATTGGAATGCAGCTTGCTGATGGACAAAAGGCATTAAGTGATTCAGGAATTAACGCATCAGTAGAATATATTGATACTGATAATGCAGTAGATGATGGAAAAATAATTGGTCAGTCAACTTCAGGAAAAGTGGAACAAGGATCAACAGTAACAATACAAGTTGGAAAATATAATAAACACAATGATGTTATAGATTCTAATACAGGTTCTAACCAGGGAAGCACAAATTCAGGACAGGAAAACAATAACGATGCTGATAATGAAACTGAAGAAGATAACAATTCTCAAAATGACAGGGAGGAGAGTCCTATGCCTGAAGGTCCTTGGGCTGATCCGGAATTAAATCAACAGTAATTAATAACAATATTAATTAAGGAGAGGTATATTTATTGTATCCTCTCCTTTGCAATATAAATATGGAGGATTTTTATGAATGGAAAGATAATAAAAGGAATAGGTGGATTTTATTATATTAAGACAGAAAAAGGAATTATTGAATGTAAAGCACGAGGTAAGTTTAGACATAAAGATATTAAGCCTATGGTAGGAGATAATGTAGAAATTGCAATAGAAAAAGGAAAAGGAGTAATTGAAGATATAGAAGATAGAAGCAGTAAGCTGCTTAGGCCGGCTGTTGCAAATGTTTCGTTGGCGTTTATTGTTTTTGCCATAAAAAATCCTGATATAAATTTTGATTTGTTAAATAAATTTTTAGTTTTATGTGAATATAATAATATTAATGTTATTGTATGTCTCAATAAAGTAGATTTAGTTAATGAAGAAGAGCGTGAAGAAGTTAAAAAAAGAATAACAGATATAGGATATGAGGTTCTGTTTATTAATGCTAAGGAAAAAATAGGAATAGAAATATTAAAAGAAAAAATTGAAGGAAATATTACTGTTTTGTGTGGTCCTTCTGGTGCTGGTAAATCAACATTAATTAATGCGTTAGCAGAAAGAGATCATATGGAAACAGGTAAAGTTAGTGAAAAATTAGGAAGAGGAAAGCATACTACACGTCATAGCGAATTAATAGAAATTCATGATGGATATATTGTTGATACTCCTGGATTTTCAACATTAGAAATTAAAGACTTAATGAACCGTGATTCTTTAAAATATTGTTTCCCCGAATTTGAGGATTATAATGAAAAATGTAAATTTAGAGGCTGTTTGCATAATAAAGAACCACAATGTTCTGTAAAAAATGCAGTTGAAGAAGGTAAAATAAATAAATTTAGATATGACTTTTATATAAAAAGTCTGTTAGAAATAATAGAGGAGGAAAAGAAAAAATGGTAAAAATATCACCATCAATACTATCAGCAGATTTTTCAAAATTAGGGGAGGAAATTATATTAGCTGATAAAGCAGGAGCAGATTTTATTCATATAGATGTAATGGATGGAAATTTTGTTCCTAATATATCATTTGGTCTTCCTGTAATTAAAGCCATTAGAAATAAAACAAATAAGATTTTTGATGTTCATCTAATGATTAATGAACCATCAAGATATATTGATGACTTTGTTCAAGCAGGAGCTGATATAATAACAATTCATTATGAAGCAGATAAACATGTGGATAGAACTATAAACTATATAAAATCAAAAGGCAGAAAAGCTGCAATAGCCTTAAATCCAGGAACACCAGTTAATATGATTAAGGACTTAATCAGTAGTCTTGACATGGTATTAATAATGTCAGTTAATCCTGGTTTTGGCGGGCAGAAATTTATAGAATACTCAGCTGATAAAATTAGAGAGGTTAAGGAATTAAGTTTAAAATATAATAAAAATTTATTAATTGAAGTGGATGGGGGAATAAATACAGAAAATGTAAAGAAAGTTATTGAAGCTGGTGCTAATGTTATTGTAGCTGGATCTGCTGTATTCAACAATGGCAGTTTAAAAGACAATATAAAAGCATTGAGGGGGTAAATATATTGAATGCTGTAATAGTAAGTGGAGGAAGCAGGCCATCTGAAAAACTTTTAAAAAAATATTTAAAAGAAGAGGATTATTTAATAGCTGCTGATAGCGGATGTGAATGTTTATATGAATATAATATTATACCAGACCTTTTGGTGGGAGATTTTGATTCTGTAGATAAAATCATATTAAATGTAATGAGGGAAAAGGTAAAGGAAATAAAACAGTTTCCTCCAGAAAAAGATTATACAGATACTGAAATTGCAATAATGGAAGCTAAGAAACAAGGAGCCACTAATATATTGTTATTTGGAGCTACTGGAAGCAGAATTGACCATATGATGGGAAACATAGGACTTATATTGACATATAAGAAACAAGGCATAAGAATAGAAATTATAGATGATCATAATAGGATGTATTTAAGTGAAAAGCATATGATATTAAAAGGGACTGCAGGAGAGAATATAGGTTTTCATGCTTTAAGTGATGTTGTAAAAAATTTCACAATAAAGGGGGCAAAATATAATCTTATAAATGGTATTGATATGTACTTATTAGATCCAAGAGCAATTTGCAATGAATTTATAGGAAATGATATTGAAATAAATTTTGATGAAGGTGAACTATTAATATTTCATTCAATAGACTAAATTTTTAGTACATATTTTCATTTTTTTGAATATAAATATAATAAGATGATTTATCCGATATAATATTTATAGGAGGATTGTATGAAAATAATTGCAATAAAGCTTCCAAAGTTTCTGTCAAATATTATTAAATTCTTTAGAAAAAAATAGAAGTACATAAGAATCTAATAATCATATGTTTTAGATGATTGAGCAGCTGTTTCTTTTATGGACAGCTGTTTATTGTAAGCTGCAGTCTTTTATTTGATGAGGAATGTCAGAAAAGTAATGTGGTTTTTGTAAAAATGAAAATATAAAGATATCAGGAATTATATAAAAAACAAATTAAGTTTATAGAAGAAAATATGAATGAATGTTTTTAAAAAAGAATAGAATAAAAAATGCAATTGCGGACAACAATTGCATTTTTTATTATGATGAACTATAGTGCTCTTTCAACCTTTCC
>CAZLOP010000095.1:0-6342 GCA_964561205.1 uncultured Clostridium sp.
TGGATGTTATTATTTCATGTTGCATATCACTTCTATCCTTTCTACATAGAAAAAATCTATTAACTTTAATTATATTCAACAAATTTTATTGAATTCCTCTAAAATAGTCCTCATAATTTTCTATTTTTTCTTTTAATTTATATTTATTTTTTTAACTAAATGAAATAAGTATAAATTAAAACTGGAATGCCATATTAATTATAACATTCCAGTTAGTGTATATAAATATTCTGTTTTCTATACTTATTAATTATTTTTATCCTCTTCTATCAATTATTTTGTATACAATTCTTTTTTCAGTTTTTTTAGAGCCTTTTTTTCAATTCGTGAAACATAAGATCTTGATATGCCTAAATTAGCAGCTATTTCTCTCTGGGTTTTACATTTTCCATCTATAAGTCCATATCTCATTATTATTATTGAACTTTCTCTTTTAGTTAATGATTCACCAAGTTTCTTGTATAATGCTTTAACCTGTAAGTTTTTCTCAACACTATCAAGCACACTATCCTTTTCACTGCTTAATATGTCCATAAGGCAGAATTCATTTCCTTCTTTGTCGATACCTATTGGATCTTGAAGATATACTTCACTCTTCATTTTTTTGTTATTTCTAAACAACATTAATATTTCGTTTTCTATACATCTTGATGCGTAGGTAGCAAGCCTAGTACCTTTACTAGAATCAAATGAATCTATTGCTTTAATAAGACCAACTGTACCAATAGATATAAGTTCATCCACATCCTTATTAGGAAGTGAAAACTTTTTAACAATATGTGCTACCAGTCTCAGATTTCTTTCTATTAAAACTGCTTTTGCTGTTTTATCTCCAGATTTTAATCTTTTTAGATACATTTGCTCTTCACTTTCATCAAGAGGCATAGGAAATGTATTGCTGTTAGTAACGTATCCTGTCAGCAGAACAGAATTACATATAAGACTCAGGAAATTATTTAATACTAACACCTTATTCCTCCACAACAGTGCTCCATATATAATATGTTTTCATTCATTAAAAGTTGCTTATATATTGTTCTATTTTTTATTTAAATTTAAAACTATTTCTTTGAATATTGGTGCTGCTGTATTACCTCCGCCTAAATTTTCATCTTTTAAATCTGGCACAAATACTACCATGGTATATGTTTTATTGTCCATTTCAAAATATCCTGCAAACCACCCATGAGCAGCATTACTTCCTGTAGCAGTTCCTGTTTTGCCTGCAGTATAATTATTATCTATAAATGCATTTTTACCAGTTCCATTTATAACTACTTCTCTCATTAACTGCTTTACAATCTTTGATGTAGTTTCGCTATAAACTCTTTTTTGTGTAGTATTAAAAAACTTTATTATATTATCATTAACATCTGAAATTCCTTCTACTATATATGGTTTAACATAAACTCCATTATTTACTGCTGTATTTACTGCTCCTAATATTTGAAGTGGTGTTACATTCATACATTGTCCAATTGCAATGTTGTTCATGCCATCACTTTCTTTAGGCTTTACTCCTACTCCTTCATCTTTATCTTTTTCTTTATAATTCAAAACACTATTATACAACCCCATTTCTTTGGAATATGTCATTAATTTATCATATCCAACTTTTTTACCTATCTGAGCAAAAATATCATTACAGGATATTTTAAATGCTTCTTCTACTGTAAGATTTCCATGTATAGTTTTGCATATCTCACCTTTGCAGTAAAATGTATTATTAATGTTTGTTAAACCCATATCCAGTGCACAACCCAATGTTATTATTTTATAAACAGAACCAGGTTCATATCCAATCTGTCCTATTGCCAGATTAATATTAGGTTCACTTTCATCCTTTTGCTTAAGTGCTCTTATTTTTCCTGTATCACTTTCCATAATAGTAACACCTACATTATCCAATTCTTTAAACTCTTCCTTATTTAACACCTCACTTATTTTATCCTGAAAATTTTTGTCAATGGTAAGCACAATGTTTTTATTATGAGAATTTATTTCTACACTGTGTTTTGCATATACAGCTTTTTCATCAATATAAAACTGTTGTTTTGCAGTCTGATTTCCCCTGACATAATTATAAATATCCTCTTGTATTGATCCTTTTTCATTTTCTTCATTTAAAATTTTAGAAAACATACTATCAACTGACCATGCTTTTTTTATATCAGTTTTATCTTTAATATATGTATAAATACCTTTAATATTTTTAAGACTTTTTATTTTATTATAAGTGTCTTGTGAAATAATATAATATTTTTTTCCGCTTTCCTTCATAATATGACTAAAACTAAAATTATTATCCTCTGCTTTCATAATATAATTTAATGCCATAAGTCCCTGAAGGGTTTCTTCATAATTATTTAAACTGAATGGTTTTGTATCTATAACCAAAACATATTCTTTTTCATATGATATTAAGTCTCTGCCATTACTATCAAGAATCATATATTTCATATCACTTATGCTTTCACTTTGATGATTCTGATAAGATAATACTACTCTGTCATCTGGTTTTAGTTGAAGAATTGATAATCTTATGCTTAATCAAAATTGAGCTGTCATAAATAAATCTAATATTTTCATCAGTCTTTTTATTAATAACTCGTAATTTGTAAAAATAAAAAACACCTCCCTTGGTAATTTTCACCTTTTAGGAAGTGTTTTATACATTATTTATTATTTATATCTAATTTTGTGTTAGCTTTTACAAGCATATCATCCTTTTGAAGCTTCACATCAGTTTTTGCTTTAAATATCATATGAGCTCTGTTTGCTGCATCAGTTTTTGTATCTTTTTCTACATCGTACATATCTGTAAGCTTTGTTTTTAAATATGGACTATATGGTCTCAAAATTTCAACTTCTTCATTTTCAAAGACTCTATTTTTCTGAAGTATTGTAGCTGTCTTACTATCACTATCATATTCCTGAACAACACCAACAATTTGGTAATCCCTTACATAAGATGATTCTTCATAGTTTTGTTCCCCATTTTTACCAAGATAAAAACCAGTATGATATTGTCGATGGCTTACTTTATTTAATATATCCATCCATTCTTCTTTAAACTCATACTTATCAGGATTATCATAATAAGCATCTAATGCCTCTCTATAGGCTTTTACCACAGATGCCACATAGAACTCACTCTTCATTCTTCCTTCTATCTTAAATGATGTAATTCCACTTTCAACAAGTTCAGGAATGTAGTGAATCATACATAAGTCTTTTGAATTCATTATATATGTACCATTTTCATCTTCAATTACAGGGTAATATTGACCTGGTCTTGTTTCTTCTACTAAATAATATTTATATCTGCACGCATTTGAACAGATTCCTTTGTTGGCATCACGACCAATCATATAGTTAGAAATAAGACATCTGCCTGAATAAGCTATACACATGGAACCATGAACAAAAGCTTCTATTTCACATTCTTCAGGAATGTTATCAGTAATTCCTTTAACTTCTCTAAATGTTAACTCACGTGCTAAAACAACTCTTTTTACCCCTTGTTCATACCAGAATTTTGCAGCTATCCAGTTTACTGTATTAGCCTGAGTGCTTAAATGTATTTCAAGGTCTGGTGCAACTTCTTTTGTTATTGCAATAAGTGAGGGATCCGCTATAATCACAGCATCTACTCCTATATCATAAAGACCTTTTATATATTCTCCTGCACCTTTTAAATCATAATTTCTAGCAAATATATTTAATGTTACATATAATTTCCTGTTTCTTTGGTGACAGTATTTTATTCCTTCTATCATTTGTTCATTTGTAAAATTATCTGAAAAAGCTCTTAAATTTAATTTTCCTCCGCCGATATATACTGCATCTGCTCCAAAATCAACAGCAGCTTTCAATTTTTTCAAATTTCCTGCTGGTGCCAATATTTCTGGTTTAACTCTTCTCAAAAAATTACCTCCTCTTTGTTACTGCAATACCATCTCCCATTGGTATAACAGATGTTATTAAATTTTTATCTTTTGTTACAAGCTCTAAATATGTTTTCATTCTTTTTACAATTGTTATTTTTCTACGCTTTACAAGATCCTTGCACGCAACCATGCCTCTGAATAAAACATTATCCGCAATTATTATTCCATCTTCATTAAGAAGTCTTAAACAATGAGGAAGAAAATGATTATAATGGCCTTTTCCTGCATCCATAAATATAAGATCAAATGGCTCATGAAGTTTTTCTAATATTTCAAGACAATCTCCCTTTAGTATTTTTATTTTGTTATCCAATTTGAATTTTTTCAAATTAGCTGAAGCATATTCTATCATGGTATCATCACGTTCAATTGTTATTATTTCCGGCTCTGTTCCTGCTGATTCATACATTAATATTGATGAATAGCCAATTGCTGTTCCAAGCTCTAAAATTCTTAACGGCTTCTTCATGCTTGTCATAAATTCTAAAAAGACACCTGTTTCTTTTTGAACAATAGGAACTTTATTACTGCATGCAAATTCCTCTAATTCTTTTAAATTATTACTTCTTTCAGGAACAAGACTTCTAATATAGTCTTCCATATAATCATATGTAATATTACTCATTTAAGACCTCCATAAACTAATATCCAAATTCTTTCTTTTTAGATAAAAAGTCATCATAATTATTTGTAAAATAATGAGATGAATTATCTTTTTTCAATAAATAGTACAAATAATCTGTATCATCAGGAAACAATGCAGCTGCTATACATTCCTTTCCCGGACTGCATATAGGACCTACAGGAAGTCCTTTATACATATATGTATTATATGGTGAATCTTTTTTTAAATGTCTGTATAACACAACATCTACTTTTTCATTTATAGCATATATAACAGTAGCATCAATCTGTAATTTCATGTCTTTATTTATTCTATTGTCAATTGTTGATGAAATCAATCTTCTATCATTATCAACCCTTGCTTCCTTTTCTATAATTGATGCCTTTGTTATTATTTCACCTATCTCACCATCATCAATAGTTATATTATTGTCACTTTTTATTTCATCTAATACTTGTTTAAATCTATCAAGCATCATTTTTATAATTTCATTACATTCTGTATCTTTACTTACATAATATGTATCAGGATATAAGTATCCTTCTAATACATATCTCAAATTTTCTTTTTTGGGAATAAATTCTGGAATATCACTGTACTTTTGTACACTATCTATAAAATCATCCTTAGATGCTATATGATTTTTTTCAATTATTTCTGCAATATCTTCTATTGTGTATCCTTCAGGAATTGTAAGCTTCACCAAAGCCTTATTATTTTTTCCTTCAAATGTTTCAATAAGCTCATCTAAACTTATATCATTATTAACTTCATACGCACCAGGGTTTAAATTTATTTCCTTATCATTTATAGCCAGATAGACTTTTACCATAAATTTGTTTCTTATTATCCCCGATTCATCCATTTTTTTCAGAACATTAGAAAACCCCTGACCTTTTTCTACTTCCACCAGGGTTGATGAACTTTTCATTTTTATAGGTTTTCTTATAGATTTATTGTATGTAATAAAAAAACATGCAAAAATAGCCATAAAACCAATTAATATAGCATATCCTATTTTATATTTTCTATTTTTTAATCTGGGCATATGTCTTTTTGTGCCAAGGGGTTTTCCCATTCTCATTTATTTCCTCCCTCATATAATAAAGTAAATAGCCTGAAAAGACTATTTACTTTAATTATAATTATATTCCCTTTTATTTAAAATACATAATTCACTATAAATAAATTATTTTTTATTTCTGCTGATAGCTTTCTTTCTTTCAGCTGTGTCTAAAATTCTCTTTCTCATTCTTATGTTTTGAGGAGTAACTTCAACCAATTCATCAGCATTGATAAATTCTAAACATTGTTCAAGACTCATTTCAAGAGCTGGAGTTAATTTTAATGCTTCATCAGAACCTGATGCTCTTGTATTAGTAAGTTTCTTACCTTTACATACATTTATATCTATATCTTCTGCTCTTGCACATACACCAACAATCATACCTTGATATACTGGAACACCAGCTCCTATAAATAATTGTCCTCTTTCTTGTGCATTAAATAATCCATATGCAATAGAATCTCCAGCTTCAAATGAAACTATTGAACCTCTGCTTCTTCCTGGAATTTCACCTTTATATTGTGCATATTCATGGAATACATGATTCATGATACCATTACCTTTTGTATCAGTCATAAATTCATTTCTGAAACCTATAAGACCTCTTGCAGGTATTGTAAATTCTAATCTTGTATATCCATTAACTGCTGAAGTCATATTAACCATTTCAGCCTTTCTAGGTCCAAGTTTTTCCATAACAG
>CAZLOP010000096.1:0-6320 GCA_964561205.1 uncultured Clostridium sp.
CTATAAAGGAGAAGAAGGAGAATCCACCATTGTATTTGCTAAAGACTTGGTTTAAATAGATGGTATATGGATGGCAGTTATATTTGCAGAAATGCTGGCTCTTTGTGTTAGTTTTGTGTTTTTTGCTAAAAATAGAACTAAATATGGTTATGCTTAAGTTTGCTAATGAAATTAACTATGTATGGATATATAATAATTTAATAAGAAAAGATTATTTGCGTGTATATAAAACAAAGTAGTCTGATTATCAGGCTGCTTTGTTAATTTCTAAAATCAAACTATTTTAAAGAATGTGTGGATTTGATTGAAATAGATGATTTTATATGATGTAGAGGTGGAAATATGGATAAAACTGCAAATGGACACAATATGCTTTGGATAGATGGAGATGAAGTTGGATTAAGAATTATTGATATTATAAAAGATATGTATAAAGATAGATTAGTATATCCAGTAAAGAACATGACACCATTAGCTATTCCAGAATATTATTATGTTATTTTTTCTATAGATGGAGAGGAATTTAGTATTTCATGTGAATTTGGAGATTACATTATAGCTGCTGAGTCAGACAAAGGAGATTTGTTTCTGGAAGAAATAGATAAAAGAATACAAAGTTTATATTATAAAAGAAGAATTTGAAAAAGTAAATGTGTTTGGAGAAGGAGTACCAAATGATGGTTTTGCACAATACTTTAGTGGTGCATCTTTCTTAAATCCATTAACAGAGTTTGGAAAATGTCCTGTATTTCTTGCAAATGTAACATTTGAACCAGGATGCAGAAATAATTGGCATATACATCATGCAACAAGCGGCGAGGGACAGATTTTAATATGTACAGCCGGCGAAGGATGGTATCAGGAAGAAGGTAAAGAAGCAGTAAGTCTTACACCTGGTACAGTAATTACAATTCCTGCAAATGTTAAGCACTGGCATGGAGCTAAAAAAGATTCATGGTTCAGTCATATTGCAGTTGAAGTTCCAGCAGAAAATGGCAGAAATGAATGGTGTGAGCCAGTAGATGATGAAGCTTATGAGAAATTGTAAATAGCAAAAAAGATAAAATTAAATAAATTGATTAGTGTTAATAAATTTGATGAACCATTTTAATGAATAATAGATTATATAGAGGAAAAGTGGAACTGGTGAAATATATTTATTTTGAATTTGAAAAAGAAAAATTTTATATAGAATTGGATGAAACTTTGTATGCTACAAGGCAGATTATAATTGACAAGGATAATAAAGTTGAGATTTCCTGTATTGACTGTTGTTTAGCAGAAGGAAAAGTTAATGTAGAGGAATTTGTCTGTAAGTATAAAAATATTTCAAAAAGTGAATACGAAAAAATCTGGGAAAAGTATACAGAAAGTAAAAGGAAAGACTGGATAAAGATAAAAGAAAAATATCCAATAAAAACACAAGTCACAGGAACTATAAAATATTTTTATCCTCAAGGTATTATAGTTGATTTTGGAGATACGCAAGGATGTGCTGATTACAATTCATGCAGGGAAAATAGTGATTCTTCTTCATTATATCCTTATCATATAATTAATGGAGAAGTATATGGATATGATGAGAATAATATGTGGATTTTAATAAATAACTGTAAAGCAAGGTGATATCAGTTTTTCTGCAGATAAGAATTAATCTTTTCATGGATGTGAATGTGAGAATATCAAGGTTGTTAATGAAAAATGAAGGCAAATTCCTTTAAAATGTAATTCAAAAAATTAAATCATAATTGTCAGTACAATCTGGAGGTTATGATTTTTTTGTAATATATTAAAGCTATATACAAATCATAGGAAATAATATATAATTAGTAAATGAAAAAAATTATCAGTAGTGAGGGCATAAAAATGTATTATAGTGACATTAAAAAAATTACAGGTTCATCAAAATCAAAAATCGAAATAGCTGAGAGCAGCATAGTTAAATATTTTGGACGAGCTATTATGGCAGGAATATTTATTATGCTGGCAACAATTCTATCCTATACAATAGGAGCAGTTCTTTCGAGTAATTATCCAGAGGCTGCAAAAATATCAGGTGCAGCTTTATTCTGTTTTGCAATTATAGCAGTTGTATTTTTTGGAGGAGAACTTTTTACAGGAAATAATTTTGTAATGTTTGTAGGATTGTTAAAGAAAGAAGTTAGTATGAAAGATACCTTAAAAATATGGATATATTCTTTCATGGGAAATCTTGTTGGCATAGTTATCTTTGCGTTTATGTTTGTACAAAGTGGAGCTAATTTAGAAAGTATTAAATCGTACATAGAACCTATAGCATATGGAAAGCTTGATCTTTCAATTATGCAGATGATTTTCAGAGGTATTTTATGCAATTTAAGTGTATGTCTTGCAGTATATAGCGGCATAAGGCTAAAAAGTGAAAGTGGAAAGATAATATTGATGTTCTTATGTGTTTTTACTTTTGTATTGGCAGGATTTGAACATAGTATAGCAAACTTAGCAATCTTTTCTATAGCATTTTTTGCATTAGGAGGTCTGCCTATGTTACCTGTACTTAATAATATATTCTGGGTTGTAATTGGAAATATTATTGGTGGCGGAGTTATTTTAGGCGGATTACTAATTATTTCAAGTATTAAGGATAACTAAATTATTAATATAATTATGCTGAGGTGGGAAAGTATAATGGATAGAATTAGTTTAAGAAAATTAGAATTTAGTGATATAAGTATTCTTAAAGAATGGCTGTATAATGAACATTTTGCAAAATGGTATACTGAGCCTGTAGATTGGTTGAATGAAATAGAACAGAGGAATACAAAATATTGTTGGATTAAGCATTTTATAGTAGAGACAGATGGAATACCAATTGGATTTTGTCAATATTACGATTATGCATTTGGAGAAGAAACATGGCATGGCAATATGGATGTACAAGACACATATAGTATTGATTATTTGATAGGTGAAATAGATTACTTGGGTCGAGGCTTGGGAACAAGTATTGTATTGAATTTGGTAAATGAAATTCAAAATAATACAATTGCAAAGAAAATTATTGTACAACCTGAAGCTGGAAATAAAGTTTCAAGAAATACATTATTATCAGCAGGATTTCTTTTTGATGTAGAAAATGATGTTTATTACAAAGAAATGAACTAAAATAAGTAATGGATGTTTCTGCAGAAGAAGGGCTGAAGTTTTTTGAAATAGATAAAAAAGTAAAAGATTCAATCAGTTTCAGTAAGATATTTGCTTATAATTATTTGTTGAGGTGTATTAAATATATATTATAATAATGAAAAATAATAAGAAATACTTAGAGTGATAAAAACTTTAAGTATTTCTTTTTCTATATTTAAGAAAATAAATTTATTGTATAGATGATATATGTAGAAATGGAAATGATGTATTTTGAGAATGAATAGATCTATACAGGCTGAAGGTTAATGGTCTTTGCCTGGAGGTTGGGGTCATGTTGATTTATCAGTAAAAGAAAACATAGTAAATATATTGATGAAAAAATAGGATTTTTTGTTAGTGTTGTTATATTACATAGACAGTTGATTTGAACATGTTTATATAATAATGAATTAAATATGTTGGTATGTTATAATAGAAATTCAAATTAGAACAGGAAAATGAAATATTAAGAAAAGCAATCCCTATATTCTAGGAAATAAAAACAGGCTATAATGTATTCATAATAATGCACTAAATGCAGATTTTGTGCAGTAATTTAGAAAAGGTTCTTTGAAAATTGAACATACAATTTTTGTTAAAATTAATGTTTCACAGTAATTTAATACGAAACAGTGATACATGTGATAGCATGTAGAAAAATTGGAATTTATTTGATAAGCTAAATTATGGAATTAATATAAGATAAATAGGAGGATAATCATGTCAAATGTTATTAGATTAAATGATGATTCGTCAAAGGATGATTGGCTCAGTATGAACAATGGTACTATGGATGTTTTTATTGATATGCTTATTGTCTGTGGTTCTGCACTGGCTAAAACTGATGCAGAGAAAAAAATGATTGTATGGCTTGCCGAAAAAGATCAGAGTATTGTTGGTCTTGGAACAGTCGGATTTGATATAGTTGAAATGCCATGGACAGAAAGCAATTTCGATGTTGAAAAAATGTTTATGATAAAAGTTGTTCAAGTAGCCGAAAGTGGTTATGACTGGAGCAAACTTGGATATTCACCGAATGAAAGTATAGTAATACCGTTTTTGAAGCATTTTAGTGAACTTGTAGAGCAAATGACTGTGGATAAGATAAACGAAAAAGAACAAGAGGAATGGCTTGAGAGTTGTGATAAAGATGATCCAGTGAAATGTGGATTTCCACGCTGTGAAAAACATGGGATTTTGCTTTCATGTTTTGGATGTAAAATATGTAATGCACATAGAGTATCTCCGTAAATTCTAATTTGTAAGGAAATTTTGATTAATACTATTAAATAATTATAAATCATAAAATTAAATATCAAATTATAAAATCGCATTATTCAAGAGAGTGAATTTGCGATTTTTTTAGTGCGCAATTCTTAAATTTTGTGTAAAAAGTAATATAAAAAAACATAGAATGGAAATAGTTTTGAATTATGTTATAATTAGTAAAATATAATTTAGGAGGACATTTAGGTTTGAATAATGAAAAACGAGCGGAAATTTTAATAAATCGATATGGTTTTGACTTTAGTGAGAAATATCATGCAGAAATTAAACAATTTATTGAAAAAGAGATTACTAACTATCAAAGTGGTAGTAGTGAATATTTACGTTTTTTATGTGGGTATTTGTTTTGTATAGGTGATATTAATGATATAGAAATTATCAAAAAGGCAAAATATAGTATAAACATGGATGTTGGATGTATGATAGATGGTGAATGGATAGAAAGTCTTGAAAATGGTGGAATACAATCCCAATATGTACGTAATAGACAGTCATTAATTGATGATTTCATACAATATTATTCTAATTTTGAAGCTGAAGATGATTTTGAAGAATGGTAATTCAATTAGTATTATATAATTAGATTTTTTGGGGATGAAGATGATGAAAAGAAGTTTTAGAGTTTTTGCTGAAAAGGATGATCTGGTAAATGTATTTAATCTTTATCAATCTCTACTAAGTATTTATTATGCGCCAGCTTATTCAGATATAGGACATATAACCATTGATGATATTACTACATTAAAAGATATTGGAATAAATCATAATGGAAGTCACATAGGAAATAATTCATTTTCAATTTTTAAAAATGATCATATATGTGCATGGAAGGATTATCAGTGTTATAGTGATAAGAATAATGTTATTATTAGAAGCACTACTTTATGTAATGAAAATAAAAAGAGAGTCACTATTGAGTTGGGTGGTATTTATAATAAAACTACTATATTTCCTACAACAATAAGCACTATTTCATATGAAGATACTAATGTAAAAAAATTATTTAACGAATTAAAAAAAGCATTTAGAAAAAATTCCATTAAAATACAAAATGGATATATCATTTGTAGCAGTGCATTTAAAAATAGATATAAATATAGATTTTGTACAATAGATATTAAAAGTCCATCTGAATATGATTTGAATATAGAATGATTTCTGATAATGTGTTTACAGTATATGATTTGATTTACAATATATAGATTTAAAGGATATAATATTTATAATTAGTTTAATTGTAAAGTAAAATGGAGAAGATAATGAATATTAATAATTTATTAGAAGCATTAGAAAAGATTGATTTTTCACAAATAGATTGTGATGAAGTATTGCATGCCAGAGATATAGAAGTATTCGATAATGAATGGATGAGGGTATATGATGAAATTGAAAATATGAAAACAGAGAAAAATTATACAACAGATCAAAAGAAAAAAAGTGATGATGTAAGAGAGAGGTGCTTTAAAAAAGTATATAAATTATCTGACAATGGTGAGATATCTGGATATATTTCTGATGATTTTGGACTAATTATAGACAGTGAAATAGTAGGATATACAGATAAGTGGTTAAATAAACTTATTGAAAGTTATAGGAATTTTGTTGTTCCTTCAGGAAGACTATAAATTTAATGGAAAAAATAAGGTTCATTAGATAAATACTATTATCAGCATGAAGCAGAGAATAGAACAAAAGATTTTTTAGAATATTAATTATGAAGAAGCAAAAATTGAACCAGTTTTTTATCCAGCTTATTACTATAAATAAGGATATATAGGGAATAGAAATTTAAAGGAGAAAATGTATATGGGATTAACAGAATTAAGCAGATATATAAGTTTAATTTTACGTCATAAGCCAGAGGTCAT
>CAZLOP010000097.1:0-6300 GCA_964561205.1 uncultured Clostridium sp.
ATTAGGTGTAATAGTTTTTCTATAACATATATAAAAAATAACTGCATAAATTATAATTACTGCTACAAGCAGCATAATAGCTGAAAAAGTAACATCTTTATTAATACCAGTTGCTTTCATCATAATTGTACTCATCAAAGAAGCTACACAGCTCAATATATAAATTACCAATACAAATTTTAATGTTTTTTGATTAAATTTAATAATTGCATTTTCTTTAACTTCCATATTTTTTCTACACTCCTTTAAGTTTAAATTAATATTTTTATGATATAATATACTTATTATATCATAAATAACAAATTGTTCTATATTTTTTCTATTATATATTATTTTTTGAAAGGAGTCCTCTTTATGTATAAAAATGTTATAATTAAAGGTACTGGAATTTATCACCCTGATAATAAACTAAACAATGATTTTTTTATTAATCACTTTAAAGCAAAAGGAAAGGATATTTCCGGCTTTTTGGAAAAACTAGGAAGAAACGAAAGATATATAATAAACAATAATAATGAAAATTCTTTAACAATGGCTATAGAAGCAGCTAAAAATGCTTTAATTGATGCTAATATTTCAGCTGAGCAGCTTGATGCAATAATATATTCTTCTGATACTCCTGAGTTCTTATGTCCATCTAATGCATTAATAATAAATCATTATTTAAATGCAGTTAATGCTCATACTGTATATGATTTGAATTCAAATTGTGTGGGAATGGTTGTTGCTTTAGATCAAATAAGCAGATATATGAAGACTTCAAAAAATATTAAATATGCACTAGTCGTAGGTAGTGTACATGCTTCTTCAATTGCACGAGATGACTGCAAATATACTTACCCTGCTTCTGGTGATGGTGCTGCTGCTGTTGTATTAAAATGTATATCAGAAGGTAAAATGCGTGGAATACTGGACTCAAAATATTGCACAAAATCAGAATATTTTGAGTCAATTGTTTCTCCAAAATGTGGAATGTCAAAAATACGTTCTAATAATATAGATGAATATGAAAAAAAACAGCAATGGACTCCATTTCCATTAGACTTTTTTTCAAAAGAATGGAGCAATGCAATTAGTGAATTTAGTAATGAATACAATTTTGTTATTGATGATATTCACAACTTCTTTTTATCTCAATATTCAAAACAATTTATTATAGAAACAGCACAAATGCTAAATATAGAAAACTATAATGAACGATTCACATATATTGGAGATAAATATGGATATACAGGAACTACCAGTCCTATCTTTGCTTTACATGAGGCTCTTCATTGTAAAAAAATTGAGTCTGGTTCAAAAGCCATGTTTTGTTCTGTTGGTGCTGGAGTTGCTATATGTTCACTTCTTTATTCTTTTTAAAAATTTAATAAATGCATAAAAAGAGCTGTCATACAAAGATTAAATAATACTATATATAGCAATTAAATTTCTTAATAAGACAGCTGCTTTTCCAATATATAAAATATTTTTAATATATTATGATAATACCAATTCTCTGTTATAAAACACTCTCTTTGCTTTTCCTTCAGAACGTTCTATGGATTCCGGATTAACAAGAGTTAATAAACAATGTATTTGTAATTGAGAATATAACTTATCTAATATGTTTTTTTGTAATGCTTGTAAATACTCTTGTGTGTAAAACTCAACAAAATTATTCATTTCAACAGTAATGGTTATTTTATCCAAACCACCTTCATTTGTTATATCTATATTATAATGTGGAGATAAATCTTTATATGATGCTATAATTTTTTCTATCTGAATAGGATATATATTAACCCCTCTTATTATCATCATATCATCACTTCTTGCACGAATTCTCTTTATTCTTGCATATCTGCATCCGCATTCACATTCTTCATGTGTTATAACTGTAAGATCTCTTGTTCTATATCTTAAAATTGGAAGTGCTTCTTTTGTAAGAGTTGTAATTACAAGTTCTCCTTCTTCACCATCCTGCACTTTTTCTAATGTATTTTTATCAATTATCTCTGGTAAAAAATATTCTTCATTTATATGAAGTCCATTTTTCATTATACATTCACCAGCAACACCTGGTCCCATTATCTCACTAAGTCCATAAATATCATAAGCTTTTATTTTAAAACATTTTTCTATTCTTTTTCGCATTTCATCTGACCATGGTTCTGCTCCAAAAATACCTATTCTTAATTTTAATTCATCAGCACTAATTCCCATTTTTTTCATAGTATCAAATAAATGAAGTGCATATGATGGTGTGGATGAAAGAACAGTAACTCCAAAGTTTTTTAAAGCCATAACCTGCTTTTCTGTATTCCCACCAGAAATAGGAATTACTGTTGCCCCCAGTCTTTCGAAACCATAATGTAATCCAATTCCTCCAGTAAATAAACCATATGGAGTAGAATTTTGAACAATATCATTTTCAGTAACACCATATCTTCTTAATGTAATAGCTAAAATATCTGCCCATGTATCAATATCTTTTTGTGTATATCCTACCACAGTCTGTGTTCCAGTTGTTCCAGATGATGCATGTAACCTTACTATATTTTTTATTGGTACAGCAAACATACCATACGGATAATTATCTCTAAGATCCTGCTTACATGTGAATGGAATCTTATTAATATCATTAAGTGTTTTTATATCTTCTGGCTTTATTCCAGCCTTATCAAATTTATTCCTATAAAGTTTAACATTTTTGTAAGCATGATTTACAGTTTCTATTAGTCGTTTAGTCTGAATGTTTTTTAGTTCTTCTCTAAAATTATCCATAATAATTCCCTCCTTTAATATTATAACCTTATTATTATCGTCTATTTGATGTATAAAATTAACTTTTATGTATTTATTTTATTATCTCCCCATATTTTTCAATAGTGTAATATAAAAACAGGAAATGCCTCCTCAAATAAATGTGGCATTTCCTGTTTTTATATTCAAAATTCAATTTTATCTCCTTTTTACTAAAGGTCCCTGTTCTTTTTTTACCTTTGCAACTTCAATTTCAGTATCAATTAATTTTGCCTGAAGGTCAAATAATTTATTTTGTGATGTTCTCTGTTCCTGAATCATTTTATTGTTCTGCTTTTTTAAATCTTCCATACGAAGCAGTACATTATCAAGTTCAGCTGTTTTTTCTTCTAACTTGGATTTTATTTTTTTAAGCTCTGCATCTTTAGAATCTATAGTATTAGATAATCTAAGAAAAATATCTTCTTTGTCACTCATTTCCTTTTCATATCTTTCAACGGCTCTCTCTTTGCTTGCTAAATCTTCTTTTAATCTTCTAAATTCATATTCTTTCTTTTTTTCTTCTTCTTCTGACTGAACAATTATTGTATTCTTGTTTTCCAATTCAGTTTCAAGTGCAATAATTTTATTTTCTTTGTCTTGAACTTTTTTATTAATTTCATTTATTGCTTTTTCATATTCTTCTTTTTTAGAGGCAAGTTCATTTTTTAAACTTTCATTACTATTACGAGTTAATTCAAGTTCCTCTGCAATAACTGCTTTATTCTTTTCACATTTTTCTATTTCTAATGTCAACTGATTATTAGCATCTCTCATGTTATTAACTTCATCAGTTAATGCTTCTTTATCAGCTTCAAGTTTTTTAATCTGACCGTTTAATTCTTCAATTTCATTCTTACCTTCACTAATATTATTTTGTAAATTTTTCTTTTCTTCTTCCATAATACTAATTTTTTCTTTTATTGCTTTTATTTCATCACATGATTTTTCATATTTATGCTTTGTTTCATCAATTAATTTTATAGATTGTTCCAATTTGCCCTTATACTGTTTAACTTCATTATCACATTCTTTAGAAACTCTATTTAGTTCTTCTATCTGACAATTCAAATCTTCAATAATCTTATTTTCATTATCAATTTGATTTTTTAGTTCACTAATCTTTTCATCTTTTTCTTTTATATCACTATATAAAGATTCTCTTGAATTCTTAATCTCTTGAATTTCTTTATTTAATACAATATTGTTATCTTTTTCTTCTTTTAATTTTTTTTCTACTTCAGATATTTCATCTAATGCATCTGAAATATCTTTTTCATATTGTTTTAATTTATTGCCTGCTTCAAGATGTAATCCTGTTACATGATCTAATTCATTTTTGCAATTATCATATTCATTCTTGATAATATTTTTTTCTTTTATTTCTTCCTCAAAAGATTTCTTAAGCTTTTCAAATGAGTCATTAAGTTTTTCTTTTTCATCCGCCAGCACAGTAAGATTTTCTGTAAGATTTCTTATTTTTTCATTTGCAGCTTCTAAATCAGATTTTAACTTTGATTCTCTGCTCAGCACATTTTCATTCTCTTTCTTTTGATCTGCTAACTGTTCATTAACAGTTCTAATTTCTTCATTAAGAGCCTGACTTGTATAACTGCTGCTTGATTTAAGTTTTTCAATTTCCTCAATAAGGTCTGCATTCTTATTTAATGCCTGTTCCTTTTCTGATGTTACTGTATTTAATTCATTTGTAACCTTTTCAAGTGCTGCCTTAGCTTGGTCTAAATCATTTTGAAGTGCAGTATAGTATGATTCTTCATTTTTATATCTTTCTTTTAATTCTTGTTCTTTATTGTTATATTCAACCTTTATATGATCATTTTCCTTACTAATATTTTCATAATCATTTTTAAGTTTTTCAATACTTTTCTTTAATGCTTCATTTTCTTCACTTATACTTTTATGAATTTTTTCACTTTTTTCTAAATCATATCCGCATTCAAAAAGTTCATCTGTTATGTTTATGGCAGCAAGCACAGTTGCATCATTTAAACTTAAACCAACTTTTTTACTGCTTATTTCTTTTATTTTCTTATCTAAAAAACTTGCAACTTGAAACAAATATTTTTCATCTTTGTCTCCTTTTAAATTGTAAGTCATTCCATTTATTGTAACGGATACCTTATACATTATAATAACACCTCGTAAAATTCTTTATTACTTTATTATAGGACATAATCTCTAATAAAACAATTCTGTAGAACATATCTAATATAATTTTTCTCATTATTTATTTTTAACATTCCATTTTTTACCTTTCAATTATAACTGATTTTCAAATATTATTCAAAATTCTTTTTTTACATATATTTTTTTGCTATACTTAGTGTGATTATTTTAGTCTGTGTTTATTAATCACAGATATTGTTAAAAATTAAAATAACAAAATTTGGGTGGTGAGTATCATTAAAGTAAAATCTATAATAAGTATTATACTTTCAAAATGTGCAGCATTTATTTCAAAACACTTATTTAAAGGCGGCAGTAACTTTCCTGGTAAAGTTGCCTTAAAAATAGATAAAGAAATTTTAAAAACTGTATGCAGAGGATATAAAGTAGTTTTAGTTACTGGAACAAATGGAAAAACAACTACTACAAGTATGATATATAATATTTTAAAGGAAAATAATTTTGATGTTATAACAAACAACACAGGGGCTAATCTTTATAGTGGTATTGTTGCATGCTTTATATCACATTTTTCATTTTTCACAAAAACAACTAATAAATATGCAGTAATCGAAGTTGATGAAGCAAATGTAAAGTTCATTACAAAATATATAACTCCACAAATTATTACAGTTACTAACCTTTTCCGTGACCAGCTTGATAGATATGGAGAGGTTTATACAACACTAAATAAAATTTTAGAAGGAATTCATAACGTTCCTGAATCAAAATTAATTTTAAATGGAGATGAGTCATTATTAGGTAAACTTAAAATTAATAATCCTACATATTATTATGGTTTTAAGATTCCTCTTAACGAAAATAATTCACTTGACTTAAATGCTGATGCAAAGTTCTGTAAATTTTGTAAGGCTCCTTATCAATACAACTTTGTAACTTATAACCATTTAGGTGATTTTTATTGTCCTGAATGTGGTTACAAAAGACCAGAGCTTAAATATTTTGTAAACAAAATATTAGAATTAACTCCAGACAGCTCAACTGTATTAATTAATAATACTGAAATTATAGTAAGCCAGTCTGGTGCTTATAACATATATAATGCATTAACTGCTTATGCAGTAGCAAAAGAACTGGGAGTTGAAATTAATATTATAAAAAAATCACTCCAAAAACAGGAATCAAGCTTTGGAAGACAGGAAGAAATTAAAATATGTGAAAAAGACATTAAAATAATACTTGTAAAAAATCCTGCTGGCTATAACCAGGCACTGGATACCCTTACACTTATTAAAGAACCTTTCAGTACATTATTTATGCTTAATGATAATTATGCAGACGGTCGTGATGTTTCATGGATATGGGATG
>CAZLOP010000098.1:0-6299 GCA_964561205.1 uncultured Clostridium sp.
ATAGAAAGAGTCAGGTTGGTACTGGTGATAGAAGTGAAAGAATTAGAACATATAACTATCCACAAGGTAGAGTAACTGATCACAGAATAGGATTAACTCTATATAAATTAGAAACATTCCTTGATGGTGATATGGATGAAATGATAAATGCTTTAATAACAGCAGATCAATCAGAAAAAATGAAAAAGATGGGTAACACTGAAGCATAATAGCAAAGAGCCAATGGGATTGTAACAAAATAATAACTTAATTGTTAGTTTTGAAGCAATCTCATTTTTTAGTTTACAAGGAGTAAATTATGAATATAAATAAAGCTATAAAAATAGAAAAAAATCATTTGAAAATATTTTTAGTTATTATGATATTAATAGCCTTAATGCTTCCGTTAGCGCTTATAATAACAAATTCATTTACAATATTTTACATTATATTTTTGATTGTAATTGAAATATTAATATGTATGTCTATAATAATAAAATTAAATGCATATAAAATTAAGTTTAGATGCATAAATAACAGATTGGTTTTTTCTTTTGGGTTATTACCTAAAGATTATTTAATAATGTGTGATAAAGTAGAAATAGTTCATACCAGTAATTGTGATTATGATTTAGAAATAGTAATTATTACAAGTATGAATTTTAAAAATAAAGCATTAAGACAAGTAGATAATGGAATTTTTAAGAAGTATCCAGACATAAAAAAATATTATTTAAAGCTTCAAGAAAAAGATAAGGATAAAAAACATTATTTTCAGGTAATAAAAAGAGGCGGTTTAAAGAAATATCTTTTGTTAGACAGTATATATAAAAATTGCGTAAAAGCAGTATACACTAATGAAAGTATACAAAATATAAAGATTGCACGTGGGCAGATGATTGATTAACCTTAAAAGTTGTTTGTTAAAGAAAGAAGGATGAAGCTTGAAAACCAAAATAAGTATAATCAAAGACCTTAAAGTGGATGAAGAAAAAATTAAAGAAGCAGCAGAAATAATTAAAAATGGAGGAATTGTAGCATTTCCTACAGAAACTGTTTATGGATTAGGTGCTGATGCTTTAAATGAAAAGGCAGTTAAAAAGATTTTTGAAGCAAAGGGAAGACCTCAGGATAATCCTTTAATTATTCATGTTGCATCTAAAGACGTAGAAAAATATGCACAGAATATACCTGATATTGCAAAAAAATTAATGGATAAATTTTGTCCAGGACCATTAACAGTAATATTAAAGAAAAAAGATATAATACCATATATAACAAGTGCAAATCTTGATTCTATAGGAATAAGGATGCCATCTAATGAAATAGCATTAAAGTTAATAGAATTAAGTGGAACAACTATAGCAGCACCATCAGCTAATATTAGTGGACGTCCTAGTCCAACTGATTATGAAAGATGTATAGAAGATTTAGATGGGAAAGTTGATTGTATATTAGGTGGAGATAAAAGTAATGTGGGAGTAGAATCAACTATTGTTGACTGTACAGTTTATCCTCCAATGGTTTTAAGACCAGGTGGAATTACCTTAGAAATGTTAAAAACAGTTGATGAAAAGATTTTTATCGATCCTGCAATTATGAAAAAGCCAGATGCAGATTTAAAACCAAAAGCACCTGGAATGAAGTATCGTCATTATGCGCCTAAAGCTAAAGTTACTATAATATCTGGAAATAGAAATAATACTATTGAAAAAATTAGAAAAATGGTACATTATAATATAGAAAATAATAAAAAAGTATGTATATTAACTGTAGACGAAAATAAAAATGAATATGAAGAAGGAATAAAAATTTCATTGGGAAGTTCAAAAGAGTTATCAACTGTAGCTAAAAGTCTTTTTGAAGCATTAAGAAAATGTGATGATTTAAATGCTGATATAGTGTTTGCTGAAAGCTTTGAACAAAAAGGAGTTGGCATTGCTATAATGAACAGACTAAACAAAGCTGCAGGTTTTGATATTATTAATGTTTAAAAAATATTTTTGGAGGTTTAATTATGAAGATAGCAATAGGTTGTGATCATGGAGCTTTTAGATTAAAAAATGAAATAATAGAATTTTTAAAAAGTGAAAAAGAACATTATGAAATAAAAGATTTTGGAACTTATTCTGAAGATTCATGTGATTATCCAGATATAGCTCTTCCAGTTGCAGAAGCTGTAGCAAATAAAGAATTTGATTTTGGAATTCTTTTATGTGGAACAGGAATAGGAATAGGAATTTCAGCCAATAAGGTTCCTGGAATAAGAGCAGCGTTGTGCAACGATACTTTTAGTGCACATGCAACAAGGGAACATAATAATGCTAATATATTAACTATGGGACAGAGAGTAGTTGGAACTGGCTTGGCATTAGATATTGTAAGAGCATTCCTTACTACTAAATTTGAAGGTGGAAGACATATTAAGAGAATAGAAAAAATAACTGAAATAGAAAAAAAGTATTCTAAATAGGTTATAATATACAAATTAATAGAAGATTATGGAGGAAATATCATGAGTAAAGTGACAGAAATAAATCATCCTTTAATATTACATAAACTGGCAATATTAAGAAGTGAAAGTACTGGATCTAAAGAATTTAGACATCTTGTAGAAGAAATTTCAATGTTAATGGCATATGAAGTAACAAGAGATTTACAGATGGAAGAAGTAGAAGTGAAAACACCAATATGTACAACAAAATGCAAAATGTTAGCTGGTAAAAAGATGGCTGTTATTCCAATATTAAGAGCTGGTTTAGGTATGGTAGATGGTGTTGTTAATATTATTCCAGCAGCTAAAATAGGTCATATTGGAATGTATAGAGATGAACAAACTCTTCAGCCAGTTGAGTATTTCTGCAAATTACCACAAGATATTGCAGATAGAGATGTTTTAGTTGTTGACCCAATGCTTGCAACAGGTGGATCATCAAATGATGCACTAACTTTATTAAAGAAACGTGGAGCTAAAAACTTAAAATTAATGTGTCTGGTTGGAGCACCAGAAGGAATTGAAGCTGTACAAAAAACTCATCCTGATGTGGATATTTTCTTAGCTGCAATAGATGAAAAATTAAATAAAAATGGATATATAGTTCCAGGACTGGGAGATGCTGGAGACAGATTGTTTGGAACTAAATAATTAGTTTAGGTGGTAAACTTTTATGGAAAGAAAAGATAAACATAATTATTATCTTGATATAGCTGAAACAGTTCTTGAAAGAGGAACATGTTTAAGAAGGAATTATGGATCTATAATAGTAAAAAATGATGAAATAATTTCTACTGGTTATACAGGTTCACCAAGAGGAAGAAAAAATTGCATCGATTTAAATTTATGTATTAGAGAAAAATTTAATGTTCCAAGAGGAAAGCAATATGAATTATGTAGAAGTGTTCATAGTGAAGCAAATGCAATAATAAGTGCATCCAGAAGAGATATGATTGGTGCTGCTTTATATTTAGTAGGAAAGGATGCAAAAAATGGTGAATATGTTGAAAATGCAAATTCATGCTCAATGTGTAAAAGACTTATAATTAACGCAGGAATAAAGAGTGTTTTTATAAGAGATGATAAACAGCATTATAGACAAATAGATGTTGATGACTGGATTGAAAATGATGATTCTCTTGAAATAAGTTTAGGTGCAGGATATTAGTGAGTATTATTTAAAGTTCTGATTGGTATTTTTGCTAATTGGAACTTTTTTGGTGTATAATATTAATAATATAGAGAAAATATTGTAGTCCTCAAAAGAACCCAAAAGTAAGTTTTGGAACCTTTTGTATGGGTAAAAAAATGACTTCTTATCATAATAAAGATAAATAGTTATTTGTCCGGAAAAATGAAATTTTGTAATAGAAGGCTAAAGCGTGGCGCAGCCACTTTTTATATAACCTATAATAATTAAAGTGTGGAAATTTGGAGGAAAAATAAGTGGGTAAGAAAAAGATAATTACTATATTTGGAACCAGACCTGAAGCTATAAAAATGGCTCCATTAATTAAAGAACTTGAAAAGCGTGAAGAAATCGATTCAAAGGTATGTGTTACTGCACAGCATAGAGAGATGCTTGATCAAGTATTACATTTATTTGATATTAAACCCGATTTTGATTTAAATATAATGAAGACAAGACAGACATTAACTGGTATTACTAATAAGGTACTTGAAGGTCTTGAGGAGATATTTGAACAAGAAAAGCCTGATATGATATTAGTTCATGGAGATACAACAACAACTTTTGCAGGAGCTCTTGCAGCATTTTATCAACAGATAAAAGTAGGTCATGTTGAAGCTGGTCTTAGGACTTTTAATAAATATTTCCCATTTCCAGAAGAAATGAATAGAAAACTCACTGGATGTTTAGCAGATTTACATTTTGCACCAACTAAAGGCTCAAAGAATAATTTATTAAGAGAAGGAATAAGTGAAGATATTATTTATATAACAGGAAATACTGTAATTGATGCTATGACACATACTGTTGAAGATGATTACATATTTGAAACTGAAGAGTTAAATGAAATAGATTATAAAAATAAAAAAGTTATAATGATAACAGCTCATAGAAGAGAAAACTGGGGAGAAGGAATTGAAAATATATGTGCAGCTTTAAATAAAATTATTGATGAAAATGAAGATGTAGAACTTGTATATCTTGTTCATTTAAATCCTGTAGTTAAAGATGTAGTATATGCAAGACTTGGAGAAAAAGAAAGAGTGCATTTATTGTCTCCTTTAGATACAAAAGAAACCCATAATTTAATGAACAAGTCATTTATGATTATGACTGATTCAGGAGGACTTCAAGAAGAAGCACCTCATCTTGGAAAACCAGTACTTGTTTTAAGAGATGTTACAGAAAGGCCTGAAGCAGTAGAGGCAGGAACTGTAAAATTAGTAGGAACAGATGTTAAAAAAATAGTATCAGAAGCTAACACATTATTAAATAATGAGGAAGCTTATAGCAAAATGAGCAAATCAATAAATCCATACGGAGATGGTAATGCGTCTAAAAGAATTGTTGATGCAATATTAAAGTATTATGGAATGTTTGATGGAGAAGTAGAAGAGTTTTAAAAGATAGTGGGACTGCTGCATTTAAGCAATTAGTGCACAGTTCTTTTTCTTTTATAAATCATAATTTGAACTAAGAACTAAGGACTAAAAACTAAGAACTGCGGTAGATTTTGCATGGCAAAATCAATGCAATAATATAATTTTATTTTTCTGAAAGAAAAATTTCCTCAACTCTTAGTTCTTAGTTTTTAGCTCTTAGTTTAATTCGTCAAATTATGATTTATATAAATGCTGAAGATATAGAATAATTTTATGGAATTGTAATGTATTTATATAAGATTTAAATGTAAATTATAAATAAACTTTGTTTAATATTTACCAACACTATTGATAAATGGTGTAAATATGGTTATAATTATATTATGTTAATAATTTAACGAAGAAAATATAAAAATAACATATATATTTAGGAGGTCAATTATGAAAGACGTAGTTATCGTAAGCGCAGTTAGAACTGCAATTGGTACTTTTGGTGGATCTTTAAAAGATATACCAGCTGTTGATTTAGGAGCTTTAGTTATTAAGGAAGCTGTAAAAAGAGCAGGAATTAAACCAGAATTAGTTGAAGAAGTAGTTATGGGTAACGTAATTCAAGCAGGTCTTGGACAAAATACAGCTAGACAAGCTGCTGTTAAATCAGGTTTACCAGAAGAAATTCCAGCATTCACTATAAACAAAGTTTGTGGTTCAGGATTAAGAGCTGTAAGCTTGGCAGCACAAATGATTAAGTCAGGAGATGTTGATTGTGTTGTTGCTGGTGGTATGGAAAGTATGTCTAATGCTCCATATGCAATAAAAGAAATGAGATGGGGACATAAAATGAATGCTACTAAGACAGTTGATACAATGATTAACGATGCTTTATGGGATGCATTCAATGATTATCATATGGGTGTTACTGCTGAAAACATTGCTGAACAATGGAATTTAAGCAGAGAAGAATTAGATGAATTTGCTGCTAACTCTCAAGCTAAAGCAGAAGCTGCTATAAAAGCTGGAAAATTTAAAGATGAAATAGTTCCAGTTGTTATTCCTCAAAGAAAAGGTGATCCAAAGGTATTTGATACTGATGAAGGTCCAAGATTTGGAACAAATACTGAAACATTAGCAAAATTAAAACCATGTTTTATTAAAGATGGTAAGGTTACTGCTGGTAATGCTTCAGGTATTAACGATGGTGCTGCTGCATTTGTTATAATGAGTGCTGAAAAAGCTGAAGAATTAGGATTAAAGG
>CAZLOP010000099.1:0-6249 GCA_964561205.1 uncultured Clostridium sp.
CCCCATTAGTTCCACCTATATATCCTTTTATTTTTATATGGTTTATTATATCATGTTTTACATATATGCCCAATAAGGTTTTTTAGGATACTCTTACGAACAAATTTAAAATATAAAAAACAGATAATTTTAGTTCATCAAGCCTTTTTCTAGCAACTCCAAGCCTGTATAAACTATTATTTGTGTATTTTATTGCCTATTTTTCGAATCTTCAACAATCTTTTTAGCAATTTCTATTGGTCCAGCATCAAGAGCCATTCCTTTAGTATTGGGCCAAAAAATATAATCACTAACAGCCATTCCAAAACTCTTTTCCAATAACCTCAAATAATAATTTTCATGATCTGCAGTTATTTGATTTAATACTTGAAATTCATTAACTAATTCAGTTAGTTCTTCTACAGTTATATTTGGTACATATGGTGCTTCTGGCATTAAAAGATCTATTGCTACTTCTTCAGTTCTACAAGAACAACTATAATTATTAAATTGTAAAATATCTATTGGGGATTTAACCAAATTTTCTAATTGTAATTTCTTTTCTTCTACTTCTTTGGCTACACTTTCATTTATAAAAATAACATTATCACCTTTAGTATTCCATTCTTTCGAATCTAAAACTTCTTCAAAATATTCAATTATACTTTCTACTTCTGGTAATATAGTTTCATCTATTTTGGGTGGTTGTAATTCTTTTCTTAACATAATTAATCTCCTCCTCCTGTGATTGCGAAAGGAACAAAATTATATTCCTTCTTTATTTTATATCCTGAAATTTCATTCATCTCATCAATAAACTCTTTACGTTCCTGTATATCTTTGAATAATAATGACTCACAGTCACATTTTAAACTATACATAAATGCTTCTGGTGTATTTAATAATTCTTCTCTATGTTCATTCAGCCATGTATATGATGTCATCCATTTCATAGTTCCAGTCTTGTAAATATTTCTAAATAATTTTTTCAATATTTTCTATTGCTTCTAAATTCATTTTTACTTTTCCATTTACCGCATAATACATTATATGGTTTAATTATAACTGTTTTCCTTATGTTTTTTAATATTTATCACATATTTAACTTAAAATTGTTTTAAATACACGAAAAAAGAGCACCTAATCCCTATAAAATCAAGTACTCTTTATTTCTAAAAAGGTTTCAATAATTCATCAACTGAAGATACTTTTTTAAATGGTGCAAATTCACCATAAACTCTTACTACACTATGAAGATTTGTACTTCCTATCATCCCCAGCTGAAACCCACATTTTCTATTCTGCTTCATAATTTTTATAGCTTCTCTTGAATCTAGTTCTATAACTCTTGTTTCCCCACGTCCACGTTTCCTTGCATATAATAATACCGGCATAACTTTGTTTATATTAAAAGTATTTTTCTAAATCTTCAACTTTTTCTAATTCAAAAATATCCGTAGCCAATATTTCTAATGCTGCTGGAGATAATTCTTTTATCTTATTCTGATAATCTTCAGGAAGTTTTTTAAATCTTTTTAATAATAATTTAATCAATAATTCAGATTTTCCTTCTTCTTTTCCCTGCTTTATTCCATCATTAACAAGCATTTTTCCTAAATCAGTCATACGCAATTCCTCCTTCACTTTTTCAAGGTCTTTGCCTTCTAAAAATTTATCTGCAAATGCGTAAATCATTGACTCAATGTCATGTTTATATTCGCAATCTATTCTTTTCAATATTTTGATAGATTTTATAATCTTATTCAGCTAATTCATTTTTCCACCCATTATAGGTGTAAAAGTTAATGATACAAGATCTTGTTTTGTTATGTTTTCATTATTTTCTATTAATTCAATTATAGCATCTCCATCTTTATTGCTCATAGATACTACTTTAATATTATATTCACTTATTCCTGTCTTTAATGAACTCAATGGATTTTTTATATTATTTGTGTATACAACATATGTTATGACTTCTTTCTTAGTTTGAAAACTAAGCAATGACTCATATGCTCTAAATCTTCTTAAATCATCCATTCCTTTATTTGTAGTCTGAAATTCAAAATGAATATATGTATCATCTTCCATTAGAAATGTATAATCCATATGAAGATTCTTTGCTTCAAGGACTACTATTTCTGTTGAGCTTGCATCCTTAACTTTTTTATCTATACCAAAGAACTTCAGCCCTTCTTCTGCAAAAGTATCCATGGCTTTTTTCATTATCATATCTTCATGCTTTATATCAGTTGATTTATTCACAGATTTCCTACTTTCTGTAAATTTATATTTTATTATTTCTCATTACACTATAACTACATAATTTTATTTTTTATAATTATATCCTACTTTTTATTATTTTTAAACATAATTATTATTGATAATCTATTCATAATTTCTTAATTAACAGTGCTATATACCAGCTGATCATTTTTGCATTTAATAAATTTTTTCATTGCTTCATGTCCATCCTTTATTTCTTTTATTGCTACAACATCATCAACATATCTATATTTATCATCTTCATGGCTTTCTACAATTTTAAATTTAATAAATTGGTTAGGATATAATTATCTTACTTCACTCCACTTCATATATGACACCTCTCTTAGATTATTTGAACTATAGTTTATCATGCTTTTATAAATTTTATTTCAAAACAAATTTGTGTTTATTTTTTTATAATATCTGTTATAATATAAATAAGAAAAGCTTAGTAGCTGGGAACTACTAAGCTAATCCTAGAACGTTTTTAGTTTTAGGGCTATTAGATTTTTTGATTTTTAATTTATAAAGAGAACGCTTATTTGTCAGATGGGGCGTTCTTTTCATTTGTTTTAAACTCTATTTTAAAACCTTTTATATTAATATCAACACAAAACTCACAAGATTTTGTCTTCTTTCTAAATGCCCTATTAATTAATAGAATAGATACAATTGTTATTGAAACTATTGATATTACAGCAATCATCTAATACCACCCCCTTAGACTATTATTTCTAACAGCCCAAGGCGGAAAACGTACAACTACCACAGCCCATCTCTGTGATTTTTCTTTGAAATATATAAATTATATCATCCATACATTAACTTGCACAAGTTATATATTTACATTAAACAAACTATGATTAACTTGTGAATATTGCTAATGAATACTTATGCATAGCCATTCCAATCTTATAAAATGACTAAAAAGGTGACACCACAATGACCAAAAGAAAAAATCTATCCAACTGTAAGAAAATTGGAAGCAACATAAAAAAGCCCACAAAGTCTGTACTTATCAAGCTTGACAGGCTTTTTAGTAGTCTGACAAAAGGCAATAAAATCTGCTACTAAGTACCCGTATGGGCAATGTCGTCAACTTAAGAAAAATATATAAAATTTAACAAAAAACACTTGACAATAAATAGAAAATTTGCAACCTCGCTATAGATATTAAATTTATAGCGAGGTTTATTTTATGAAAAATATTAGATAATTTTATTGAAAAACATGCATCTTTAAACTTTCCTAATATATCAAAGCAAGCATTTTCTAAAGCAAGACAAAGCATTTCACCTGAAGCCTTTAAAGAACTATGTAGATTATTTGTTGATTCTTTCTATAATTCAAAAAAGAAATTGACTACATGGAATGGATTTAATATTCTTGCGGTTGACAGAACATCTATACAAGTTTCTGATACTGATATTTAATATCATATACAGTATGACTACCTTTGTTATATTCATCCATACTAATTCACCACCTAATAATTAGTATGGTCATATTTATAATTTCTTAAAAGGCTGGAAGCTTATACCGTGTAAAGCCGGTGGATTTAGACCACGCGAATGGAAATTAAAAATAGAATTTATAAAGAAAAAAAATAAGGGCAACACATAAGAAATTAATCTTACATGCTGCCCTTTATGGTTAAATTGTTTTACCAACACTTACTGCAACGACCATATCCTCGTGCCTCAGCCTCACTTACTGTTGTTTTTGTAGCTTTGTTAGGATTCATTCTTCCACAATTATTTATACTGTGATACTTTGAACCTGTAGCTGATAAATAACAAGTTTGGCTATTATTATTTTGATTAGTAACTGCTGTTGAATCAGTAGTTGCTGTGGTTGTTTGAGTAGGAACATCTAATGTCCATGCTCCTTGTGAATTTAAATAATAATTTCCTATCCAGCAATCATGTGCCATATAACCATTGCCATAAAAATAGTACCAGTTTCCATCTATACTATGCCATCCTGTCAAATAACTACTTCCACTAGTATACCAATATCCAGTAGAATCACTTTTCCATTCTGCATTTGCCTGAATTGGACTTGCTATAATTAATGTTAATGCAGCAAGTAATCCAGCAAATACCTTTGTTAATTTTCTCATTTTCAATTTTCCCCCTTGTTTTATGTAAAATTATATTTAAAAAAATTATTTAAATATCTTAAAAATATCCCAGATACTAAATGTAGTTTTTCTATACACCTTGTTATATGCGGCTTTTTTAGGATTAGTAATCCACCCCACTCCTTTTTTGCCATACTCAGGGATAACAGCTTTCTTAATAGCTCTTTTTGCCTTTCCTGTATTTCTTGCCTTCAAAGATTTTTTCAAGCTTGGTTTTCTCATACCCATTTTCATAAATATCACCCTTTACACTTTATATATTAAATTGTATAACTTTTGAAATATTTGTCAATATAACGCAAAAAATAAGGGTAGCATACAAAGAAATTAATCTCTATACACTGCCCTCATATATGCTAATACTGTTTAATTATCTACTATTCTTCTGCAATTTCATAGAACCAACTGCCAAGAATTTTCTTTAATTGCTCGCATTTCTGCTTACTTAAATATTCTGTTTCTATCCATATCCCTTTTGCATTTCCTGTTACATAACATTTAATACCTTTAAAATAAGATAATACTTGTTCAATATCTACGCCATCATATCCTTTGTACTAACACCAATATTTTCCTATTTATAATAATTATTAAGTGTTAGATTAATCTAAATATTCACTTACCATATTTAGAAAATTATTAATAGCTTTAATTTTTTCGCAATCTTGATTATCTAAATATGATAAAACCTGCTGCATTAATTTTCTGTCACTTAACTCATGATTTTCATATACAATGTTGCCTTTATCAGTAAGTGTGAAATAAACTGATTTTTTATTATTATCTAAATTATATTTTTCAACAAGACCTTTTTTAAGTAATTTTGCTATTACTTGAGTTATTGCTCCATTTGTTATTCCTAAAATATCTGCTAACATACTGGCATTTGCACGCGGATATAGTTTTATAGTTCGTATAGTATGTATTTCAGATTGATACAATAAATCATCTGTGCCATAATATTTTGGCTTTTTCCCACGCTCATTAATTTTATTAGCAATATGCATTAATTTTTCTATTAGTTCAATGTTTTTATTCATAAATTGTAATCACCAAAAATATTGTATAGTTACTAAAACATTTTGTCAATACATTGTATTATTCAACTAATATTACTTAATTGGATATACCGCAGATTGAGGATTTTCCACAGGCTGGCTGTTTTCAAGTCTAGGTCTTACTTTATTAATATATGGATAATTAACAGCCTGCATTGGACATTTATGAAAACATTCGCCACAAATTATACAATTATTTGTCTCCCTTTTTACTGCTGCCTTTCCATTTACTAATTCAAGTCTGTTAACTGGGCAATGATTTATACAAGCACCACATCCAACACATAAAGCTGAATCGAAAGTAACATTTCTAAAATCTCTATGAAAATCATCCTGGCTCATTTTACTACACAATTCTTTTTCTGCATCTGGGGCATAATCAAAACATTCTCTTACATCCTCAATGTCTCCCTTATTTTCGTATAAATAAAGGATTCTATCTGCTAATTTTCTTATTATTTTGAAATCATCATCATTTGGTTTATTACTATTAATCACATTGTTCAATGTTTTTGATAATGTATGAAATGATGCTATTTTCATTCCATCAATAACCTCTCTTCCATTTTCAACTAATAAATCTCTAGCTTCTCTTAATGCAATGCTACTATGAAGTCCTCCATATGTAATAAATGGAACAGACATAAATCCAAATTTCTCATTTACCTCATGGAAGAGAATTTATTATTTTTTTTACATTTGATTCTATATGCCCCGCATAAACAGAACCACCAACACACAAAACATCATATTCTTTAATATTTTTACTAAAGAATTCATCAATATTATTTTCTGTAAATA
>CAZLOP010000100.1:0-6222 GCA_964561205.1 uncultured Clostridium sp.
AAGTGTTACACTTTTGGATTGCATTTCGTTACAGTTTTATTTTACATTAAACAATTTAAAGGAGAGTGTATTAAGCATTCTCCTTAATTATTTATAATTACTTTACTATCTTTTGGAATGTTATTATAAATCCATTTGGCATCATCTACGTTAAGTCGAATACAGCCATGAGATGATGGTTTATTAAGAGTATAATCTACAATTGTTTTTTGATCTTGTGAATAAGGAAGAGAATGAAATAATATATCTCCTGTTATTTGAGTCCAATATTTTCCGCCTTGATTATATTTTGTAGAAAAAAACCATTCACCCTTTTCTTTTGTTGTAAAAGAACCACAAGGGGTTGCTTCTGATTCTATTCCAGTAGAACAGCAAAATGTCTTTAAAAGATTCCATTGAGAATTGTATTTTTTGTAAATATAAGTTTTTTGATTTGAAATATTTACAGTAATTAAATAATCAGTATTACTAATTATATTAAGAGAATTTACATTTGAGGGTACTATTGAAGTAGAAAAAGCCTTTGAAGAAGCTTCAGTGGCAGTGGATAATTCATTGATATAATCTTGTCTTTTTAATTTTATATTATTAATCTGCTTTTCTAAATCATTATCTGTAAATAGATAACTATTATCAGAAAGTAGGTTTATAGCTTTGGTGTAGTAGTTATTTTTCACAAGATTATTGCAGTCATTCAATATGGAATTTTTTAGTTTATTTTTACATAATGAATTATAGATTAAGGCATTTTCATAATTAATATCTAAGGGATTTACCTTAGAAAAGCAATTTAAAGCATCATTGTAATTATCATTATTGTAGTAATTAATGCCATCTAAATATGCAGTTGATGAATTTTTAGTTGAATCAATTGATGAATAAACATAATTTATTGATGATGGGGAAATTAAATTAAATTTATTAATTTCTTTTAAATAAATAATTGCTTCATTATCAGATATAGATTTATTTTTTATTTCTTGGGAAATATTATTAAGCTTATCTGTAAAGAATGCAGTTAAATCTTTTTTTATAAAAATAATTTTAAATGGATTGCAGTTTCCTTTGTATAACAATAAATTATTTGCGTAAGAAAAATTATAATTATTAAAATATTTTTTAAAGTCACTAATGAGTAAGTTATAAGTTTGATTATTATAATATAAAGTTAATAATATAAACAAAAACATAAAAGTAACTGCTAATATTTTTTTATTTATTTTTCTTGTTATAAAAAATTTCATGATTAGTATTTAATAACCTCCAGTAATCAAAAATATTTTATATTATAGACAAAAGCAAAAAAAATAAACATGATAGTAAAATATAATAATATTAATTGATTTTTTATGGTAAAAAATGGTACAATAAAAAAGGAATTAAATTTAGGGGAAAGGAATAGAATGGGTACAATGTTAAAAGATAATGAACAGAAAATGGACTCGCAATTGGAAAATATGACTAAAGAAGAATTAATAAATAAAGTCTTAGAATTACAAGAAGAGAAAAGAAATGAAGAAAAATTTCTGTTAAATATTACTCATGATTTAAGAACACCATTAAATGTAATTTTAAGTGCAATTCAATGTTATTATGGTCAACAGGAAAGTAATTGCATTAATATGATAAAAAGAAATTGCTATAAGATGTTAAAATTAATAAATAATTTAATTGATACAACTAAATTAAGTAATAATTATTATAATTTAAACTTAGGTAATATAGATATTATAAATTTAATAGAAGGAAATATAGAACTTATAGATAAGTATGCCAAATATAAAAATGTAGCGCTTGTTTTTGATACAAATGTTGAAGAATGTATAATGGCAATAGATTCTTATTGCATTGATAGAATAATTACAAATCTATTATCAAATGCAATAAAGTTTTCTCATAATGGAGGAACAGTTTATATTAATACATTTAAGAATAATGATACAATTATAATATCTATAAAGGATCAAGGAATAGGAATTCCTGAAAGTGAACAAAAAAATATTTTTAACAGGTATAGTCAATCTTCAAAAAATAAAAGTAATGAATATGAAGGAAGCGGTATAGGCCTTGAGCTGGTAAAAAGCTTGACAGAAGCACATGGTGGAACAATAAGTTTCATTAGTAAAGAAAATAAAGGTTCTGAATTTAATATAAAGCTTCCTATAAAAATTGTACAAGATAGCATAAATGAGGGTAAGGAAATTAGTAATAAAAAAGTAGAAATTCTTGAAATGGAATTTTCAGATATATACTTGTAAACAACAAATTAATCAAGAAATACATTAATATTTCTTGATTATTGTTTATCCTTGTGATAATATAGGTTTGTTAATAAAATATTTGGAGCGTTAGTTAAACGGATATAACTTACCGCTACGGACGGTACATTGAGGGTTCGATTCCTTCACGCTCTGCCAATTTTTAGAATGTAATGGCTCAACCAATAGGGTTAAGCCATTTTTGTTATTCTAATGGGGATTGTTTTTGGATTATTCTCCTTAAAAAAATTTTTAGGGCATAAAAAAATTTTTTGGAAATAGACAACAATAGAGAACTAAATTTTTTTACCAATTTTTTCTCCAAATAGCACTTTAGTTTCGAAACCGAGACTGGATTGCTGCATTATATCTTCATCAATACAAATAGTATTTGTTTTAAAAAATAAAATAGTTGTTGACCCTCCAAATTTAAAATATCCTTTTTCATCACCTTTATTAACTTTTATATTTGGAGTATAAGTCTGAATTATAGAACCTACACATGTTGCACCAATTTCAATCATAAGAATATCATTAAAGTTATCTGATTTAAGAATAGACCATTCTCTCTTATTTGCACAAAATAATTTGGGAATGGTATTTAAGGCAATTGGATTAACAGAATATAAAGAACCATTAATTTTTGCAGATTTTGTTGGTATTCCTGAATCTATAAAGTGAAATCTATGATAATCTATTGGGGCAAGTCTTAAAATAATACATGTTCCATTCTCATACTGCTGAGCAATGGAATCATTATTTATTAATTCACGCAGACTATAAGTTAAGTTTTTTACTTGAACAATATTTTCAAGGTTAATATTATCATAAACCATAATTCTGCCATCACCAGGAGAAATTAATATATCTGAAGATGTGTTAAAAGGCCTTGCTGTTTTTAGTAGTTTTCTTGTAAAAAAATCATTAAATGAATTAAATTCTTTTAGTGATTTTACTGATTCATCTATGTTTATATTATAATCTTGTATAAAAGCAGAAATTTTTTTTGCACTTATTTTTGTGTCACAATATGCTCCATATAATTTAGAAAATAATTTTCTTTTAACTAATAATTCAGTTAATTTTTTTCCAATAGGTGATTCATAAGTCCATTCAATATATTTTTTACCTGCAATATTTTCTTCTTCATAAGATTTTGAATGCCTGTTGTAAATTTTAATCATAATTACAAATTAGCTAGAATTTCTAGCTTCCTCCAAGTTATTAAAATCGTATAAATTCATTAGATATAATAATTTATATGATTTTATCAAAAAAACTGAAATTAATCAAATAGTCTAAATATAAAGTAAAATAATTGTCTGTTTGTATTTATTTTTATATGTAAATTTGATAAAATGTTAACAAGGATTATTTTTGTTTTGTGTGTTAAAAAAATAACAATAGTATAAAAGGAGCCATGTATTGATGATTAATTTAATAATTGATGACAAAGAAGTTCAAGTTGAAGAAGGAAAATCAGTCTTAAAGGCTGCATTAGAAAATGGTATTGATATTCCTACATTATGTTATTTAAATGAATGTTCAAATGTAGGAAAATGTGGTGTGTGTGCAGTTGAAATCGAAGGAAAAAATAACCTAGCTCTTGCTTGTTTAACAAAAGCTGAAGAAGGTATGGTTGTAAAAACTAATACTGAAAAAGTTCAAGAAAGAGTAAAAATGAGAGTATCAATGCTTTTAGATAAACATGAGTTTAAATGTGGACCATGTTCAAGAAGAGAAAATTGTGAATTTTTAAAATTAGTTATTAAAACTAAAGCGAAAGCTAATACCCCATTAGTTATACAGGATAAAACAGAATATATTGAAGATAGAAGCAAATCTATAACTATTGATAGAAGCAAATGTGTACTATGTGGAAGATGTGTTGCTGCATGTAAAACTCATAGTGGTACTGGAATGATTGAAATTGCAGGAAAGGGTGCAGACAGAAAGGTTCAAGCTAAAGATGGACAATGCTTTGATGAAACAAATTGTCTTTTATGTGGACAATGTGTTGCTGCATGTCCAGTAGGAGCATTACAAGAGAAAACTCATATGGATAGAGTAAAAGAAGCTCTTGAAGATGAAAATAAACATGTTATTGTAGCTATGGCTCCAGCAGTAAGAGCTGCAATGGGTGAATTATTTAAAATGCCATATGGTACAGATGTAACAGGAAAAATATATGCTGCATTAAGAGAATTAGGTTTTGATAAGGTATTTGATATAAACTTTGCAGCAGATGTTACTATAATGGAAGAAGCTTCAGAATTTATTGAGAGAGTAAAAAATAATGGACCATTCCCTATGTTTACATCTTGCTGTCCAGGTTGGGTTAGACAAGTTGAAAATTATTATCCAGAATATTTGGATAACATATCTTCAGCTAAGTCACCACAACAAATTTTTGGTTCAATATCAAAAACATATTATCCAGAAATTTCAGGAATAAAAAAAGAAAATGTGTTTACAGTAACAATAATGCCATGTACAGCTAAGAAATATGAAGCTGACAGAGATGAAATGGAAATTGAAGGAGTAAGACAGGTTGATGCTGTTTTAACAACAAGAGAATTAGCAAAAATGATAAAAGATGCCAAGATTAAATTTGCAGATTTAGAAGACCAGGAAGTTGATCCAGCAATGGGTGAATATACTGGTGCTGGAGTAATTTTTGGAGTAACAGGCGGAGTTATGGAAGCTGCTCTTAGAACTGCTAAAGATTTTGTTGAAGATAAAGATTTAGAAGATGTTGATTACAAACAAGTAAGAGGTTTTAAAGGAATAAAAGAGGCAACAGTAGAAATTGGTGGAGTAAACTATAATGTTGCTGTAGTTAATGGTGCTGCAAACTTAACAGAGTTTATTGAAAGTGGAAAAATTAATGAAAAAGATTATCACTTTATAGAAGTAATGGCATGCCCTGGTGGATGTGTAAATGGTGGTGGTCAGCCTCATGTAAATGCTAAGGAAAAAGATAAGGTTGACATAAAAGCTGAAAGAGCAAAAGTACTATATGATCAAGATGCAAATGGCTCTAAAAGAAAATCTCATAAAAATTCAGCTGTATTAAAGATGTATGAATCTTATATGGGAACTCCATGTCATGGCAAAGCTCATGAATATTTACATTTAAAATATAATAAGAAAAATTAATATTTAATATAATAGGGGCTGTGGCATTAATTTGTGTGTATATTAATGCCACAGCCCCATTTCATATATTACTTATTTGAAAATTCTATATATTCATCAAATGTCATGTTTCTATCAATAATAGATCCATCATCTTTAATATCTATGATTCTGTTTGCTATTGTTTGAACAAATTGATGGTCATGAGAAGCAAATAATATGTTACTGTTATAATCACGTAAACCATTATTAACAGCTGTAATTGATTCAAGATCAAGATGGTTAGTAGGTTGATCCAGCATTAATACATTTGCATTAGAAAGCATCATTTTAGATAACATACATCTAACCTTTTCTCCTCCTGATAAAACATTAGCTTCTTTTAGAGCTTCTTCTCCTGAGAATAACATTCTTCCAAGGAAGCCTCTTATATAACTTTCTGATTTTTCTTCAGAATATTGTCTAAGCCAGTCAACTAAAGAAAGGCTGCATCCTTCGAAATATTCTGAGTTATCTGTTGGGAAGTAAGCAGTTGTTATTGTTATTCCCCATTTATATTCACCACTGTCTGGTTCCATTTCGCCAGATAATATTTTAAATAATGTGGTAACAGCAATTTCATTTCCTATAAGAGCAATTTTATCACCTTTATTAACAATAAAACTTACATTATCTAAAACCTTAACGCCATCAATTGTTTTTGATAAATCCTTAACAGTAAGAATATCATTACCAACTTCTCTTTCAGGTTTAAAGCCAACAAAAGGATATCTTCTGCTTGATGGCTGAATATCATCCAAAGTAATTTTGTCTAATAATTTTTTTC
>CAZLOP010000101.1:0-6216 GCA_964561205.1 uncultured Clostridium sp.
TTGATTCTGTAACATTATCAAATGACTTATTATATTCATCTGAAAAAGCTTTTAATTCAGATGATACATTAACAATACTTAATACTGTTTTTCTAAGCGAATTAACCAGCTTCTTGCTTGCTCTTAAAATATCTCCAATTTCATCATTACGTTCTTCAAATTTTTCTATATGCCTTTCTATTATATTTCCTTTTGAAACTTCATCAATTTGATTTTTTGCATTTTTTATTGCTGATACTATTTTAACTACAAAGATATACACAATACCTATGAAAACAAACAATATGCCTATTGACCATATAATGCTTTTAGCTATGGCTGATGTACGTTCTTTATCTACATCTGCTTTATTTTTTCCTACAAAAATCATTCCTATAACTTCATTGCTTCCAGCCTGTTTTAAAGGTATATAGCTTGCACAACAATCTACATCAGAAATTCTAATATTATTAGTATAATATTCCTCACCCTTATTTAAAACCTTTTCTGAAACTTCTGCATCTGCTTTAGTTCCAATTACTCTGTTTCCATTTTCATCTTTAATGCTTGTTAATATTCGTGTGTCCTTATAAAAAACAGTGGCATAAAGACCAGTATCCTCTTTAAGCTTGTCTACATAATCTGTATTATCAGAAATTGTGTAATCTCCCTTTTTTAAAATATTATCCTCCATGATATACTTATCATCATTAATAGTATCAAAATTTTCAATAATATTATAAGCAACTGAATCTAGCTGTTCTTCTAAAAGCTGATTAGTAATTCTCATCTGACTTTTTATGGTTACCACAGTTAATATTGACGCTAAAATAATCATAGGCATCATAACAAGAATCATCATTTTTGTTATAAAACCAATTTTAATTTTCATATAAACCACCACTTTCTGCATTTTTTATTAAAACACACTAATTTTTACAATTATTTTACCATTTAATTTATAAATAGTAAACATTTTTGTCGAATTGTATGAATTATCCAAATCAATTCTTAACAGTTTTTATTATAACTTCTAATAAAATTTCAGAAATATTTATTTCTGGTGCTATATTCATGTCAAATACATCTAAAATAGAATTCCCATTTTTTAATCGATTACTTTCAAAATAATTTTACAAATTATTCTTAATTATCAGGTAAGTATTTTTTAAAATGATATTTAAAAAGCTTTGAAAATGAATTTCAAGAAATGTTGTTAAGTAATTATTATTTTATCTTATTACTATAAATAAAGCAATAACTAAATACCCATAAACTCCTTCTAATTATACTAATATATTCAGTCATAACTATATAAATTATTTCATATACTTTGATGAAAACCCTTTAAAATCACTTTTATCAATATCTAATGTATCAAACATATCTAAAATTATATTTTCGTATTCTTCGCATTTTTGTGTTTTTCTAATTCTTTTAGCAAACTTATCACTATCACTAAAAAGATGTATCATATAAAACCAAAATTCTTTCATCTTAAATAACGAATTTTTACTTCCGTTAAATAATTTCTTATATCCATAATAAACTTCATCATGAAAATCTTTTAATTTTTCTTTACCTGCATAAGTATTATTTTTAATTTCTGTTACAAGTGCCGGATTTCCAATTATTCCTCGACCAAGCATTATACGATCTATATCAGGGCATTCACCCATAAGTTTATTGTATTGAATTTTATTAAATATATCCCCATTATAACATACAGGATTTTTGCTTTCTTTTAATCCATATTTAAATATATCCATGTTAGGTTTATTTTTGTAAAAATCAGTTTGAATTCTTGGATGAATTATTAATTCTTCTAAAGGATATCTGTTATAAATATTTATTAATTCATAAAATTCTTCAGGACTGTCCTTCCCTATTCTTGTTTTTATAGAAATCTTAATATCTGTATTTTCAAATACCTGTTCTAAAAACTGATCAAGTTCCTTGGGAATAGATAAAAAACCTGCACCTTTATATTTTGATACAACAGTTCCTGATGGACATCCTAAATTAAGATTAACCTCATTGTAACCAAATTTTTCAAGTTCATTTACTGTATTAATAAAATATTCATAGTTATTAGTAAGAATCTGTGGTACTGCATTTATGAATCTATTATGTTCAGGAATAATGTCATTTAATTCTCTGCCTGTAAAATCTTTATGTACGGTTGGAGAAATAAAAGGCATAAAATATTTATCTATATTTCCAAAATGCTTTTCATAAGCATTTCTATAAATATACCCTGTAATACCTTCCATAGGTGCAAAATAATATTTCATTTCATAAAACTCCTTGTTTTGTCAAATTCAAAATATATTGTACATATAATCTTTACTTTTGTACAGCAAATTTACTATACCTTAATACATTTTTATTTCAGTAATTCGCATTTATATATTGACAATTTAAAACAAGTTTGAATATAATAATATAAAACACATATTTATAACAGCTATGATAAGGAATAGTAAATATATTCTAAAGCAAAGAGAGAGAATGTATGGTGTAAATTCTCATGAAGTTTATATTGAATGTAGCCTTGGAGTTTTTAAAAGAAATCTTATGAAAGTAGAATTAAACGGAAAGCCTACCGTTACAAAGGCAGTAATATCGATATTATATCTGTATTATACAAAAGTGTGTATAAGTTTTTTATGCAAATTTAGGTGGTACCGCGGTGATAATTCTTCGTCCTATTTTAAGGATGAGGTTTTTTTATTTTCAATAAAATTTACTGTTCAAGTTCTACCACTATTCTTAAATATAGTAAAAATTCTGCTTTAATTTAACCATATTTTGCAAAGGAGTGATTTATATGAAATATAGCGGAGCTGAAATTGTAATTAAAATTTTAGAAAATCAAGGTGTTGAATACATTGCAGGTATTCCAGGAGGTTTTAACCTTCCTATTTATGATGCTTTATATAAAAGTAAAAAAATAACTCATATACTTGCCAGACATGAACAGGGCGCTGCTTTCATAGCACAAGGAATTTCAAGAACTACAAATAAAACAGGAGTATGTTTTGCTACAAGCGGTCCAGGTGCTACAAACCTTCTTACTGCCATTGCTGATGCCAAATTAGACTCTATTCCACTTGTTGCCATAACTGGACAAGTACCTTTAAATGCTGTTGGTACTGATGCCTTTCAGGAAGTAGATGCATATGGTCTTACTATTCCAATTACAAAGCATAATTTTTTAGTAAGAGATCCTTATGACCTTCTTACAATTATACCTGAAGCTTTTAGAATTGCATCTGAAGGCAGACCCGGTCCTGTTCTTATAGATATTCCAAAAAATATACAGACAGCAGTAATTGACTGTGATGAATACTTTTTAACACATAATACTTCAAGCTCAATCCAAAAAAATCACAGTATAAAAAAATCAATGCTTGCCTGCATTGGAGAACTTATTAACGAATCGCGAAGACCAATAATATATGCTGGTGGTGGAATTATTAATGGAAATGCTACAGAAGAACTTTTCAAGCTTTCTTCCAAGGCAAATATTCCAGTTGCACTATCATTGATGGCTTTATCTGCATTTCCTTATGATGCTCCATTAAACCTTGGAATGTTAGGAATGCACGGTGCCCCTTATACTAATTATCTTCTTAATGAAGCAGATCTTATCTTGGCACTTGGTAACAGATTTGATGACCGTGCAACTGGTAATATAAATAAATTCTGTCCTCATGCCCAGATAATCCATATTGATATTGATGCCTCTGAAATTAACAAAGTTAAGAACAGTTCACTTTCAATGGTTGCAGATGTAAAAGAATTTTTAACTGCTCTTCTTCCATTAATTAATGAACGCAGAAGACATCACTGGACAGATAGAATTTTAACTTTTAAAAATAAATACCCTCTTCCAAAATATGAAGACATACTGCATCCTGCAAATATTATTCCATTTATAGGTCAGATAATGCCTGATGACACTATTGTAACCACAGATGTTGGAGAACATCAGATGTGGGTTGCACAGCATTATCCATTTAATCTTCCAAAGACTCTTGCTACTTCAGGAGGTCTTGGAACAATGGGCTTTGGACTTCCAGTTGCCATTGGTGCTTCTCTTGCTAACAGAGATAAAAATGTTTTATGTTTTAGTGGTGATGGTTCTATACTAATGAATATTCAAGAACTTGCTACATTAAAAGATTATGAACTTAATGTAAAAATTATTGTGTTTACAAACCATCATTTAGGACTTGTTCGTCAGCAGCAGGAATTATTCTACAATGAGCACTATATTGCATCAAAATTTATCTCAAATCCTGATCTTGCACTTGTTGCTAATGGTTTTGGAATACCTTCAGTTGATTTGGGTAAATGTGAAGAACCAATTGAGACATTAAAAGAAGTTCTTAAAACTACAGGTCCATATTTTATAAACATACCAATAGATGAAATAGAAAAAGTGCTTCCAATGGTTGCACCTGGTAAATCCAACATAGAAATGATAGGAAGTGGTGATTTTAATGATTAATACAGAATATTATCTTTTAGAAGTTTTAGTTAGAAATCATCCAGGAGTGATGAGTCATATTACAGGATTATTTGCAAGACGTGCTTTCAACCTTGAAGGAATATTGTGTGCACGGGTTGGTGATGGAACATCAAGTAAAATGTTTCTTCTTGTAAAAAACGATGATGTTTTAGATCAGATAATCAAACAGGTAGAAAAATTATATGATGTTATTGAAGTAAATCTTCATCAGGATTATGATGTAAAGGTATTTGAACATTTAGAGAGCTTTTTGAAACTTTCAAATTAAAAAAAATAATCTATAGTTTTGATTTATTGTTTAAAAATCATACAAAATACCCTAAAAAGCGAAGTACAAACAATACTTCGCTTTTTATAATGCATTTACAGCATATTATCAAGTTAATAGGAATTATAAAGCACCTTAAAATACTTTACCTCTTTATTATTTATTGTTTAACTGTCCCTCAAGCATATAAACAAACTGTTTTGCTATTCTTGGAGAACGTCCGCCACTATGTGACATAACCCACTTTAAAGCTTCTGCTCTTACATACTCCATATCTACATTAAGATTTCTTTGTTTTACTAAACTTTCAACAATAGCTAAATATTCTTTTTGATCTGGTGAATAGAATGAAACTGTAATGCCAAATCTGTCTGATAATGAAAGCTTTTCTTCAACTGTATCTCCACTATGTATATCATTATTTCTTTCATCAAATGTTTCTTTTACCAAATGACGTCTATTTGTTGTTGCATAAATTAATATATTATTTGTAGTACTTTCAATACCACCCTCAAGTATTGTCTTTAATGCTGAATAACTGGATTCACCATCCTGAAATACAAGGTCATCAACAAAGATAATAAATTTAAGATTCTTGTCTTTTAATACTTCAATTATCTTAATAAAATCAGTTAATTTCTCTTTTTCTACTTCAATTAATCTTAATCCCTGTTCATAATATTCATTTATTATAGCCTTAACTGTAGAAGATTTTCCAGTTCCTCTAGAACCATATAAAAGAAGATTGTTTGCAGGATGTCCATTTAAAAATGCCACTGTATTATCCTTAATAATTTTCTTTTGCATTTCATATCCAGTTAAATCAGATAATCTTACAGGATCAGGATGTGCCACTCCTCTTAAATAACCTTTTTTGCCATCTCTTTCCCATACAAATGCTCTATATTGACCGAATTCACCTGTACCAAATTTCCTGTAAAATTCAATAATATGATCTAAACATTCTTCCCATTTATTACTCTGTAAAATTTCAAGTTTTAGCTTATCTATTCTTTTTTCACTATGGTCAGTATATTCTGTTATATCCCATTCAATAAGATTCTTAATCATCATTTCTTCAAAATCAATTCCTCTTGTTTTATAAAGAATAGAATCTTTAATTGTCTTTGCATCAAGAGTTGCTATATACTGAAGTGCTTTTAATTCAAAAGATACCTGATTAACTACATTTTTCATTGATAAATCATCTGCATCTATCATTTTTGTAAAAGCATTATTATCCAAAAATACTTTATCACCACACAAAACAGCTGCTGGAATTAAAGCTACAGCACTATTCTTAGCGCCCTCTACTTTTATTTCACCACTTAATTCATAGCCGCCTTCAATACGAATATTAGACATATAACCACTCCTACTATATTATATAACTTCCTTAAAATATTGGTGTTATATATAAAATCAACATTAT
>CAZLOP010000102.1:0-6207 GCA_964561205.1 uncultured Clostridium sp.
AAATGGGGAGGGACGATAAAATGAATTACAAAGAAAAATATAATAGCTGGTTAAATTCAGATATTATAAATGAAGAAACAAAAAATGAATTAAAAGGCATAACAGATGAAAAGGAAATTGAAGACAGATTTTATCAAGATTTGGAGTTTGGTACAGGTGGCTTAAGAGGGATTATTGGTGCTGGTAGTAATAGAATGAATATATATACTGTTTCTCAGGCAACTCAAGGCTTCGCTAATTATTTAAATAAAAGTTTTGAAAAACCTAGTGTTGCAATAGCACATGATTCAAGAAATATGTCAAAGGAATTTGCTAAAGCAGCAGCATTAACTTTATGTGCAAATAATATAAAAGTATATTTATATGAAAGTTTAAGACCAACACCAGTGTTATCTTTTGCAGTACGTGAATTAAAATGTACTGGTGGTATTGTTGTTACTGCTTCTCATAACCCAAAGATATACAATGGTTATAAGGTATATGATGAATTTGGTGGACAAGTAACAGACAAGAAAGCTGGAATAATCATAGATTGTGTTAAAGCTGTAAGTGATTTTTCAATGATAAAAACAATGGATGAGAAAGAAGCTCTAGACAAAAATCTATTAGAATATGTTGGTGAAGCATTAGATAAAATTTATTATGAAAAAGTTGAAGGTTTAAGTATAAGAAAAGATTTTGTTAAGGAAAATGCAAAAGATTTAAAAGTTATTTATACACCAATTCATGGATCAGGAAATATTCCAGTAAGAAGTGTATTAAAAGATTTAGGATATAATGTTGATGTTGTTAAGGAACAGGAAGAGCCAGATGGTAATTTCCCAACTGCATCTTATCCAAACCCAGAAAATCCAGATGTATTTGAATTAGCATTAAAGATGGCTGAAAAAGAAGCTCCAGACCTAATATTCGGTACAGATCCAGACTGTGATAGAATAGGTCTTGTTGTAAAGACTGCAACTGAAGGATATAAAGTATTAACTGGTAATCAGACAGGTTTACTATTAACTCATTATGTATTAAGTTCTTTAAAAGAAACTGGGAAGCTTCCAAGTAACGGAGTTGTTATTAAAACAATAGTTACTACTGAAGGAGCAAGAAAGATTGCTGAAAGCTTTGGTGTTGAATTAATTGATGTATTAACAGGATTTAAGTACATTGGTGAAAAAATTAGAGAATTTGGTGAAAGTGGAGAAAAAACTTATCTTTTTGGTTTTGAAGAAAGCTATGGATATCTAGCAGGTACATTTGTACGTGATAAAGATGCTGTAATAGCTTCAATGCTTGCTTGTGAAATGGCTTTATACTACAAGAAACAAGGTAAGAGTCTTTATGATGCATTAATAGAAATCTATGAAAAATATGGTTTCTATAAAGAAACATTAGTATCTATTGAATTAAAGGGTAAAGAAGGACAAGAAAAGATTGCAGCATGTATAGAAGCTTTAAGAAATGAGAAGCTGGATAAAGTTGGGGATGTTAATATAGTAAAGAGAGCAGATTATAAACTAAGCATTGAAGAAGATGTTAAGAATAATTCTGAATCTGAAATTAAGCTTCCAAAATCAAATGTTCTTAAATATTTCTTGGAAGATGATTCATATTTTGTTGTAAGACCATCAGGTACTGAACCTAAGATGAAAGTTTACTTAGCAGTTAAAGGAAATAGTTTAGATGACTCTGAAAAGAAGAGTGCTGAATTTAAAGAAAATGTAATGGCAGTAATTAATGAAAAATTAAATTAATTATAACTTAATAGTAATAAGGAAATCTTGTATTTGAAGGTTTCCTTATTTTTGATGATAATATTCCATAATAATGAAAAATTTAAAAAAATATAAATTTGTACTATAATTTGGAATGAAATGCTGCAATTTACTTCATAGACTATTTAACAAAGTAGTTAAAAGATTTACAAATAATAATTATAAAGTATAATAAAGAATATACTTTGATTAAAATATTAAAGAGGTGCCAATATGAACTACAAAAATATGTATAAAGATGTATTAGGAAAAATGCTTTTTTTAGAAATTGATAAAAAAGGTTTTTGTAATAATATAAAAATACCAGATGATATAAAATTAGAAAATAATGATTTGTATATTCCTATAAATTCTGAATATGTAACTAAAAATGTAAATGATGATATAAAGATAAATAATCTGCCTATATACTATTTTATAGAAGGGATGTTTATAGCCCTTGGAGCAGATTCTGATTTTAAATATAATAAAGATTATGGATGTTTATTATCATATATAGATGATAGTGAATTATGTGTAAAAAGTATAATAGCAGATAAAGTTAAAAAGAATAATCTAGCTGAAGCGTTTATTTTAGCAAAAGGGTTATACAAGTACAATAATGAAGAAGAAATAATGAATGCAGTTTTATCTATTGGTGAAACAATAAGAGAAGAAAATAGAGACTTTACAGATATATTATTAGAGGAAATAGATGAATGTAAAGAAAAATTTGATAAAAATCCTGTGCCATATTTATATAGTGCATTAATTTACAGAGATGATGGAGACTATAAAAGAGCACAGGTTGAAATTCATGAATATTTAAATAGGGGTGGAGTCAAGGACGAGGAAATTAATGGAATTATTGAAGATATTAATAATATAAGTGATTATGAGAAGGCTATTGAAGTAGTAAATGATGATCCTAATAAAGCACTTCAGTTATTATTGCCTTTAAATGAAAAATTTGAAGATAATCCATTAATCTATTATTATATAGGGGTAGCATATAGAAAATTAGAAAATTATGATAAGGCAATTTATTATTTATTAGAAAGTATTCAAATTGAATCGGGAATTCTTGAAGTAGTAAATGAACTTGGATTAAATTATGCATGTATAGGTAACTATAAGGAAGCACTTGAATGTTTTGAAAAAGCATTTGAAGCATCTAAGGAAGTTGGAATATGTACTAATATAGTTATGTGTTATGTTAATCTTAAGAATACTGATAAAGCAAAAGAATACTTAGAAAAGGCTAAAAAAATTGATCAAAACGATGAAGTTGTAATTCAATTAGATGCAATGTTAAATAGAAGTAAATAATTTTAGGAGGATATTATGTTTACAGATATACTAGATTTTAAAGTTTTTAACGAAGATAAAGAAAGTTTTATGAAATATATAGAAAAATATGATAAAGTAAATATAATATCTGGAAACCCAGAGGTTTTATTAAATGGCACTAATGATGAAATGCTGAAGGAAAGTTTTAAAAGAGATACATCAATAATTATTCCTGATGGAGTTGGAACAGTACTTGCTTCTAAAATATTAAAAAATCCTATTAAAGAAAAAATAGCAGGTATTGATGTTGTAAAAGAGGTTCTTATTAGATGTGAGGAAAAAAATAAGCCTGTTTATTTTTTAGGAAGTGAAGAAGAAATAGTTTTAAAATGTATAGATAATATTAAAATTCAGTACCCTAAATTAAATATTGCAGGATATCATAATGGATATTTTAACATGAATTCATGTGATGATATAATACAGGACATAAAAAGTAAAGAAGTTTATGCTATATTTGTAGCAATGGGATCTCCAAGACAGGAAATTTTCATAAATAAAATTATAGATGACTGCAACATAAAAATATTTATGGGAGTAGGCGGAGTATTTGATGTTTTTGCAGGTAAAGTTAACAGGGCGCCTAAATGGATGATTTCATGTGGGTTAGAATGGCTGTACAGAGTAATAAAAGAACCATTTAGAATAAAAAGATTAGGAGCAATACCTAAATTTCTATTAAAATGTATTACATATAAAAAATCTTAGAATATTATACTACAGGCTGTAAGTTGGTGAATTATGAAAAAAGAAAGTAATTTAATTAAATCGACATTTATTATAATGATAGTATCTTTACTTAGCAGAGTAATAGGCTTTTTAAGAGATATGCTTATAGGGTATAAATTTGGTGCTGGAATGTATACTGATGCATATAATGTGGCTGTAACAATACCAGAAAATATTTTTTCTATTATTGGATTATCCATATCAACAGCATTTTTGCCTATGTTAAGCAAAATACGCAGTGATAAAGATGAAAATGAAATGTATTCATTTGCAAATAAAATTATTAATATTTTATTTGTATGTTCGATTATATTACTTTTTGTAGGAAATATCTTTTCTGAAGAAATAGTAAAATTTTTAACTAATAATAGGGTAGGAAATGGTTTTTCTGATGAAGCCTATATACTTGCAGTAAGACTTACAAGAATAACATTAATTAATTTGATTTTTCTTACAATAAATGCATGTTTTACATCTATGCTTCAGGTTAACGAAGATTTTATAATTCCATCAATACTTGGACTGTTTTTTAATTTTCCAATGATAATTTATTTAATATTATTTAATGATTATAATATTATGGGACTTACAATAGCTAATGTAATAGGAAACTTATTCAGGGTTCTTGTTCAGATCCCATCCCTTATACATCATAATTATCACTATAGATTAATTATTGATTTTAAAGACAGGTATTTGAAGAGAATGTTTATAATAATTCTGCCTGTAATTGTAGGTGCAGGAGCTAATTCGCTTAATATGATTGCAGATATGAAAATTGCATCATCTTTAAATGAAGGTACAATATCTGCACTTAATTATGCTCAAAAAATAATAATTCTTATAAACAGCAGTATAACAGCAGCTGTATCAAGTGTTTCATATCCTATGATGGCAAATCTTTTAAATGAAAATAAAATTAACGAATTTATAAATATATTGAAAAAATCAATAATATATCTTGCAGTAATATTAATACCTATAAGTGTAGGTGTTATTGTATTTGGTAAAGAAATTATTAATATTATTTATGTTTATGATGGTGGAAAATTTGATGGTATGGCAGCCAATTTAACTACATTAGCATTATATGGATACAGTATAGGTATATTTTTTACAGGTATGAGGGATATTCTTAACTCAACTTTGTTTTCCATGGGAAAAACAAAAATTACTGCTTTAAACGGAATTATAGGAGTAATAATTAATGTTATTTTAAATATCATTCTATCAAGAATTATAGGAATTCAGGGAATTGCAGTAGCATCAAGCATAGCAATGCTGGTAACATCAGTACTTTTATTTAGAAATATTTTAAAACTACAGAATAATTTAAAAATAAAAGATATTGTGAAAAAAATAGGAATTATTTTATTAAACTCTATAATTATGGGGATAATTATTTCAATATATGTTACAATATGTGAAGAAAAGTTAATGATGCAGTCTTTAGGAAAAATTCAATCCATAGTTTTTGTGGGAATAGGAACTTTTATTGGAATGAGTGTATATTTTGCTTTATGCTATATGTTCAAATTAGAAGAATTTACAGAGATAAAAGATATTATGTTTAAGAAATTCCTGAAGAAGTAAGTCATATATGGAGGAAGTATGAAGTTATTATTTATAGCATGTTATTCACCGTTGATAAATAATTCAGCTGCAATTGAAACTTTGCAGTATTTAAATAAATTATGTGATATAGAAGGTAATGAAATTCATCTATTAACAGTGAATTTTCCTAAAGATTCTATTTATTATGATGAAACTCTTTTAAAAATGATGGATAAGAGAATAAAACTTCATTTGGTAGAAGGTGGAATTTTTTTTAGAAAGCTTATGCCTAAAAAACATTCTGTTATAAATGATGAAAAATCATATTCTAAAAACTCAGGAAGTTTGAAGAAAATTCTTAGAAAAGTAAAAAATGCATGTGTTATACCTGATATGTATTATGGATGGGCTAAAAGAGCAGCATTATATGGAGAAAAACTTATAAAAGAAGAAAATATTGACACTATATTTTCAATGCATGAGCCTCCGTCTTCACATCTTTGTGCATATTATATAAAAAGAAAGTTTAATAATATTCCATGGATTACTTATTGGAGTGATCCGTGGTTAAAAGATTCAACAAGAATAAACAGCTTTTTTATAAAAAAAATTATTGAGAAGAGAATGGAAAGAAATATAATCAAATTTAGTGACAGATTTATTTTTGTAACTGAAGACAACAGGGATGATTATGCTTCTGATTATGAAAAAATAACTAAGAAAAATACTTTTGTGCTAAACAGAGGTTTTGACTTGGAATTATATAATAATCTACAGAAGGAAACTCCGCCACAGTATATTAAAAAAGATAAAATAAACATCATATATA
>CAZLOP010000103.1:0-6178 GCA_964561205.1 uncultured Clostridium sp.
AAGCAACAGGTATAGTAAGAAGAATTGATGATTTGGGAAGAGTTGTAATTCCAAAAGAAATAAGAAGAACATTAAGAATAAGAGAAGGAGATCCATTAGAAATTTTTACAGATCGTGATGGGGGAGTTATTTTAAAAAAATATTCACCAATTGAAGAATTAACTGATTTTTCAAAAGAATATTGTGATAGCTTACAGCAAGTAATTGGCCACATTGTATTAATTTGTGATAAAGATGCATTTGTATCAGTAAGTGGTGCATCTAAGAAAGAATATATAGATAGAAAAGTAAGCAATGAATTAGAAAAAATAATGACAGAAAGAAAAACAGTTTTATTAGATAAAAAAAATGGTGCACCAATTCCATTACATAATGATGACCATGATTCTACTTATAATAGTCAGGTTATATCACCAATAATAGCAGAAGGGGATGAAATTGGAGCTGTTATAATTTTATCTAAAGAAGATGTTGAATTAGGTGAAGTAGAAACTAAATTAGTAGAAACAGCAGCAGCCTTTTTAGGAAAGCAAATGGAACAATAATAAGTGAATAAATAAAAAATAAAGTAATAATGCCTTTAAATTTACAATAAAAATTATTAATAGTATGTAAATTTGGAGGCATTGTATGAAGAAGCAATCATTGATAAAAGCCAGTCTTATATTAGGTATTGCAGGAATAGTTTCAAAATTTTTAGGGCTGTTTTTTAGATGGCCATTAATAATGCTAATTGGAGATGAAGGGATAGGATATTATCAAATGTCATATCCTTTATATATGTTCTATATAGCCCTTGCATCTGGAATACCTATAGCTATTTCAAAAATAATTTCTGAAAAGTGTGCAGTAAATGAAGTTAGAGGAATGTTTGAAACAATAAAGGAATCATTTATTCTAATGATAATAATTGGGACAGGCGTTAGTTTGTTTATGTTTACTATGGCAAAACCAATAATAAGTGTATTAAAATGGGATGAAAAATCATATTATTCGCTAATAGGAATATCTTTTGCACCTATAGTAATTTCATTTCTAACTATATTTAGAGGTTTTTTTCAAGGTTTGCAGAATATGAACAATGTTGCGTTATCTCAAATAATAGAGCAGGCTGGAAGAGTCATATTTGGAGTTGGACTTGCTATAGTGTTACTTCCAAAAGGAATTGAATTTTCAGCAGGTGGTGCAGCTTTTGGTGCAACAATAGGTGCTGTATTTGGAAGTATATATTTATATATTAAGTATAAAAAAGTAAAGAAACAGTATGGAATATGGAAAGTAAAAACAAATAGTGAAATAATGGGATTAATATTAAGAATAGCCATACCTATTTCTTTAGGAGCAACTGTTGGAACTATAATGAATTTAATTGATTCAATACTTGTTCCTCAAAAATTATTACAATGTGGGCTGACTTCATTTGAATCTACAATTCTTTATGCTCAGTTAACAGGAAAAGCTGCAGTTATAGTAAATATACCATTAACATTATCTATGGCTGTATGTACATCATTAATTCCTTCAATTGCAGAAAGCTATGTTTTAAAAAAGACTTTAGAGGTAAAGAATAAAATTAATATGTCCCTAAAGCTTGGAATGATTATTGCATTACCATGCTTTTTAGGATTGTTTTTTATGTCAGAGCCTATTATGAAGCTTATTTTTCCTGGAAGATATGATGGTTTTGGAATATTAAAATATTTATCTATTTCCATTCCATTTATAATATTAACGCAAACAACAACATCCATATTACAAGGAACAGGAAATTATGTAAAGCCCATATTTAATCTTCTTACTGGATGTGCAGCAAAGGTACTAATAACATGGTATCTAGTACCTGTAAAAGATATTAATATATATGGTGCAGTTATAGGTTCTATAAGTGCATATGTTATAGCATCATTATTAAACATATTGGATTTAAGAATCAAATTAAAGGTTAAATTTGATTTATATAGTACTATAATTAAACCTATGTATGCAGCGTGTGGAATGATTTTATGTGTAATTATAGTTTATAGTAAAATAAGAATTAGTATAGGAGGAGAAGCAGTTAATTGTATTTTTGCTATAGGCATTGGTGTAATTATATATATATTATTAATAATATTATTTAAGATTTTTAAAATTGAAGAGATAAAAGAAAAAATAAAAAGGATATGAGGAGAGATACTTTATGATAAAAATACTTGGACTTGGACCTGGTTCTGAAGAATATCTTACATTTGGAGCAGTTCAAGAACTTGAAAAAAACCAAAAAATATTTTTAAGAACTGAAAAGAATCCCGTGGTTGAGTTTTTAAAAAGAAAAAATATTGAATATTCAACATACGATAGCTTTTATGAAGAAAATGGGAATTTTGATGATATTTTTAAGAATATTTCAGATGACTTAATAAAAAAATATGAAACATATGAAGATATAGTATATGCAGTTCCAGGACATCCATTAATTGGAGAAAAATCTGTAGTAAATTTAATAAAAACATGTAAAGAAAACAATGTAGAATATAAAATTATACCTTCAACAAGTTTTATTGATTTATTAATGGAAAAGCTTTATTTAGATCCAACTGAAGGATTAAAAATAATAGATGCATTTGACATAAAAAATCAGATTTTAGATAAAAGAATAGGCACAATAATTACACAAATATATGATGTATTTATTGCATCTGAAGTAAAGCTAAGATTATTGGAATTTTATAATGATGAAACAGAAATTATATATGTAAAAGCAGCAGGAATTAAAGGAAAAGAAAGCATAAGACATATAAAATTATACGAATTAGATATGCAGGAAGATATTGATTATTTAATATCTATTTATATACCTAGAGATGTTAGCAACAAAAAAGATTTTAATGATTTGGTGCAGATAATTGATATATTGAGAAGCGAAGATGGATGTCCATGGGATAAAGTACAGACACACAAATCATTAAGAAAAGCAATGATAGAAGAAGCTTATGAAGTAGTGGATGCTATTGATCGAGAAGATGATGAATCTATGATTGAGGAACTTGGGGATGTACTTTTGCAGGTTGTATTTCATGCAGCATTAGGAAATGATGATGGATATTTTAATATGACAGATATAATTGAGGGGATATGTAATAAAATGATAAGCAGACATCCTCATGTGTTTGGTAATGAGGAACATATATCAACAGCTGAAGGTGTACTTGGGAAATGGGATGATTTAAAAAAGAAAGAAAAAGGATATTCTAACTTAATAGATGAAATAAAAGGAATTACAAAAGGATTGCCAGCAACATTACGTGCACATAAGATTCAGCAAAAAGCAAAAAAGATAGGTTTTGATTTTGAAAATGTTAATGAAGCTGTTGAAAAATTAAAAGAAGAAATAAAAGAAGTTTTAGATGTATATAATATGGGAAATATGGATAAAATAGAAGAAGAGGTTGGTGATTTATTATTCAGTAGTGTAAATGTAGCAAGGCTGTTAAAAATTGATGAAGAAATATCATTAAATAAAACAGTTGATAAATTTATTAAAAGATTATCATATATACAGCAATGTGCTAGAGAAAATAATAAAGTATTAGAAGAACTTACTTTAGATGAGATGAATAAATTATGGGAACGTTCAAAAAATGAGAATAAATTATAATAAAATAAAGGAATTTTTTAGTTTTTGAAGAATAGTTGTTATAGGGTAGCTATGTTGTAGGCTTATTTAATATAGAATCTTTATCTATTTCCATGGAAGAATGAGTTTTTCTATAGACTCCAATGTGAAGAGGCTATATAATAAAAGAGTGCAGCTTAGTACATAATAAGAACAGTTTAAGAAAACTATAACTGTATTTTAAGGAGGATGTTATTGTGAATAAATCAGAATTAATTACTAGTATGGCAGAAAAAAGTGAATTAACAAAGAAGGATGCTGAAAAAGCATTAAAAGCTTTTATTGAGAGTGTAGAAGAAACTTTAGAAAGCAATGGAAAAGTTCAATTAGTTGGATTTGGTACTTTTGAAACAAGAGTAAGAAAAGCTAGAAAAGTAAGAAATCCAAGAACTGGAGAACCTTTAGATATTGCTGAATCTACAGTTCCAGTATTTAAGGCTGGTAAAGAATTCAAAGAAAAAGTTAATAAATAATTTTTTATTTTAATTCAAGCAAAGAAGCTGTCGCACAAAGATTAAATTACACTATATAGTATGAAATATTACTATATAGTGGTCAAATTTCTTAATGTGACAGCTCCTTTTAATTAAAGGAGAATATATATGAGATTAGACAAATACTTAAAAGTTTCAAGAATAATAAAAAGACGAACAGTAGCAAAAGAAATATCTGAGAGTGGAAGAATAACTATAAATGGTAAAGTTGCAAAGCCTTCTGTAAAAGTAAAAGAAGGAGATGTAATAGAAATACAGTTTGCAAATAAAAGTTTAAAAGCACAGATAACTAATATTGCAGAACATGTTAAGAAAGAAGATGCAAAAGAAATGTACATAATACTTGAAGGTGAAGAAGATAAAGAGTAGTAATTTTTGCTACTCTTTAAGTTTATAAAAAAAATTCTAAATTCTAAATATTCTTTAAAAATCATATATGTATATAAGAAGGTTTGGAAGGAGGAGTTTTTATGGAGAAAAAGTTAGACAATACTAATTTAAGCAGAAAATCTAATTTAAATTTGGAAAATAGAAATAAGTTAACAATAAGTGGAGTAATTGAAGTAATTAACTTTGATGAAATTAAGATTAATCTCAATACTAACCTAGGTAATCTAATTATAAAAGGTGAAAATTTAAAAATGAATAAACTGGATGTACAAAATGGAGAGGTAATAATATGCGGAGATATAGCATATATGGTATATAACGAAAAGGTGAGCAAGAAAAATAATGAATCAATAATAAAAAGGTTGTTTAAATAATTTATGCCACTTACAATTACTGAACAGTTTAATATGATATTCTTTAGTTTAATTGCAGGAATTATAATAGGAGTGTTATTTGATATATATCGTATTGGGCGTGGAGCATATAAATTTAAAATTATAGTAATTATTCAGGATGTTTTGTTTTGGATATTTGCAGCTATTGTTATTTTTACCTTTTTATTATACACAGACTATGCATTTTTAACTGTATATGTATATTCTGCCATTATCTTTAGTATGCTTTTTTATATTGCATTTATAAGTAAGCAATTTTATAATGTGGAGAAAAAGATAGTGGATTTACTATACAAAATTTTTAGAATAATAATTAAAAGAATTTGATATATATTAAAATTATTGTTATACAAGCTTTTAGATAAGGATAATTGAGAAAAATCACTTGAATATTATGAATATAGTGTATAAAATAGACTTAAGAGAAGTTATATAATAGAGGTTATATATTATGATAAAGAAGTCAATGTTAAAGAAAATTATAATAGTTGCTTTTTTACTTATATTTTCTATTGGCTATGTTAGACAGATTGTTACAATAAATAGAATAGAAAAAGAAATATCTGATAAGGAATCTCAACTAGAAGAGATTAAATCTCAAAATAGCAGATTACAGGATGAAGTTAATAAAATTAATGAAGGATCTACAGAATATCTTGAAAAATTAGCAAGAGAAAGACTTGGAATGATTAGATCAGGTGAAAAAGTAGTTAATACTACAACAGAAGAAAAGTCTGAAAATAAAGATAATAAATCTAAATAATGAGTATATATTCTATTTGAACTTTTCATAATAAATATAAGAAATTAACAATATGTTTCTTAAGGACAGATGCAATGCAGATAGTTCTTTAGTATATATTTAAATTTAAGGAGGAATCTTTTAAACATGACCTTAATGGCAGGAAACATAGTAGAAGGCACAGTGGTGAATATTACAAATTTTGGAGCTTTTGTTGAAATTGAAGGCAAGACTGGATTAGTTCATATTTCAGAGGTTGCAGATTCTTATGTAAAAGACATTAGACAGCATTTAAAAGAGCAGGATAAAGTAAAAGTTAAAGTAATTTCAATTGATGATAATGGAAAGATAAGTCTTTCAATAAAGCAGGCAAATGTAAACATACAAAAAAAATCAGTTAAACCAGCTGAAATTGATTGGAAAGCTAATGATAAGAAAAAGAATGCAGGTAATTTCGAAGATATTATGTCTAAATTTTTAAAAGACAGTGAAGAAAGAATGC
>CAZLOP010000104.1:0-6176 GCA_964561205.1 uncultured Clostridium sp.
CTTAGTTCTTAGTTTTTAGTTCTTACTTTGAATAAATTGCTATGCAATTTATAGAGAGTCTGTATTTAAGATATAAATTTTATTACATTTTGTTTTTTTTCTTTAATTTTGTTTGGAGTCTGAGGGTAACCAAGAGCTGCAATACCCCAAACAATATGATTATCTGGAATATCATATGATCTTAAAAGAGTTCGTATGTTTTTTTCGTCACAGATTGTTTTTAACTGGTTAATCCAGCATGAACCAATGCCAAGTTCATTTGCCATTAAAAAGATGTTTTGAAGGGCACATAAACAATCAGCTAGTCCGTTGGTATTATCTTTATCGTTTGATAATAAAATTATTGTATCTGGATTGTAAAACTACGGACACTATTTCTTGCTATTATATTTTCTGGTACATGATTCATATTAACACTTCCTTAAACGATAATAAATTATAAAGAAATTTTAACATATTTATGAATAATATGTATATAAAATAGAACATAATATTCAATTACTATTTAATATATGCATTATTTAAAATAAAATAAATATGTGATAAAATTATAAATATTTACAATAAAGAGTTATGCAAGAGATAAAATATAAATAATATATTAAATACTATTGTAATGATAAAAATGTCTTGGAGGAAAAATAAGATATTATGAGTTTAAATACAGGTACTATTGTAAAAAGTAAAGACAAAATAAAAGTAAAAAAACCAAAAGATTATAAGGTTATTATGTATAATGATGATTATACAACAATGGAATTTGTTGTTGATATACTTGTAGGTATTTTTGATAAAAGTTATCCTGAAGCTGAAAAAATAATGCTGGATGTTCATCAAAAAGGCAGAGGAGTTGCAGGAATATATAGTTATGATATTGCTGCTACCAAGGTAAGAACAGCTATGTCAAAGGCAAGAGAGAATAATTTTCCGTTTAAGCTTACAATTGAGGAGGTGTAGTTTGTGAAAGTTACAAGTGAAGTTAATGATATACTGATAAAAGCTTATGAGACCGCGAAAGAAAAGAATAGTGAATATATTACACCAGAGCATTTATTATATGCAGCTACTTTCGATGAAAACATAAAAGGTGCAATAAAATCGTGTGGAGGAATTATTGATAATTTAAGATATAATCTTTTAACTTATATAAGAACATATATAAATAAAAAAAATGGCGAACCTCAGGAAAGTATTGAGTTTCAAAGAGTAATTTTAAGAGCAAATGAACAAGTTGTATTCAGTCAGAGAGAGGCTATAGATGTAGAACATATAATTGCTGCTATATATGAATTAGAAGAGAGTTATGCTCATTATTATCTTTCTCAGGAAGGTGTTGAAGAGAGGGATATTTTATATTATTTATGTCATAAAGAAGATATGAAAAGTCAATATGTATCAGATGAAGCTGATGAAAGCCATTTACTTTTTGACAAGCAGGAAGAAAATGATGAAAAAGAAAGTAAAATAAAAAAAGAAAATGCTTTTCTTGATAAATTTGTTGCTGATCTGACTTCTAAAGTTACTGAACAAGGGTATGAACCTCTTATTGGAAGAGAAGATATTCTTAATCGTACAATTCAGGTTCTTTGTAGAAAAAATAAGAATAATCCTGTTCATATAGGGGAAAGCGGTGTAGGAAAAACTGCAATAACAGAAGGGCTTGCTCGCATGATAGCGGAAGGTAATGTTCCTGATAAATTAAAGGAAAGCAGAGTGTATTCGTTAGATATTGGATCTGTAATAGCAGGAACAAAATATAGAGGCGATTTTGAAGAAAGAATAAAAAGAATATTAAATCTTATAAGTAAAAAGAAAGATCCTATAGTATATATAGATGAAATTCATAATATAGTGGGGGCAGGAGCTTTAAATGGAGGTGCACTTGATGCATCAAATCTTTTAAAGCCATATCTTACTGATGGAAGGATTAAATTTATTGGAGCCACTACATATGATGAATATAAAAAATATTTTGAAAAGGATAAGGCGTTAGCAAGAAGATTTCAGACCATAGATGTAAAGCAGCCAACAATTGAAGAAGCTATAAAAATTCTTTACGGTTTAAAGGAAAGCTATGAAAATTTTCATAATGTTGAATATACTGAGGAAGCAATAAAAAGTGCTGTAATATTAGGTGATAAGTTTATAAATGACAGATATCTTCCTGATAAAGCTATTGATATTATTGATGAAGCAGGTGCTTATGTAAGAAACAAGATAGATGTGGATAAACATAAAATTGTAGTTGATGAAAATATTATAGAAACTGTAATTTCTAAGATGTGTAATATTCCAAGGCAGAGTGTGGAAAGTAATGAAGTTGATAATTTAAAACATCTTGAAGAAAAACTGAAAAATAATGTCTTTAATCAAGATAAGGCTGTTGATGAAATTGTAAGATGTATAAAGATGTCAAGAGCTGGTCTTAATGATGAACAAAAACCAGTAGCTTCCATGTTATTTGTTGGACCTACTGGAGTAGGAAAGACTGAAATAGCTAGAAAACTGTCAGAAATTTTAAGTATTGAACTTATTAGGTTTGACATGAGCGAATATAGTGAAAAGCATTCTGCGGCTAAACTTATAGGTTCTCCTCCAGGATATGTTGGATATGAAGAAGGCGGTCTTCTAATTGACAGCATAAAAAAGACACCACACTGTGTTTTACTATTGGATGAAATTGAAAAGGCACATGAAGATATAATAAATGTTCTTCTTCAAGTAATGGATTATGCAACTCTCACTGATAATAAAGGAAGAAAAGCAGATTTTAGAAATGTCATAGTAATTATGACATCTAATGCTGGAGCAAAGAATATAGGGAAGAAGCTTATTGGATTTGGAGAAAGAGAAATTCAGGGAGAAGCTATTTTAGAAGAAGTTAAAAGATATTTTACACCTGAATTTAGAAATAGATTAGATAAGATAGTTGTATTTAATCATATTAATGATAAAATGGCTAATGATATTGCAAAGAAACATCTTAAAGAATTCAAGGATAAACTTAAAAAGAGAAATATAGATATTGAATATGATGAAGATGTTATAAAACAAGTTGCAAGTCAAGGAACATCTCATGAATTTGGAGCGAGAGAAGTAAAGAGAATTATAGAATCAAAGATTAAACCACTTTTTATGGACGAAATATTATTTGGTTTATTAAAAGAAGGAGGAAAGTGTAAAATAAGTTATGAAAATGATTCATTTACACTTATATGTTAATTAAAATAAAGAGATAAGGGGCTTTTGCGACAGCCTCTTATCTTTTTGTTATAATACGAATTTTTCAATAATTATATCACCAGTATCATCTACATATGCTTTGACACTTTTTCCGGATACTTCAAGAATTTTTTTCTTATCCCCAAAGCAGAAAACAGTATTATTGTAAGCTATATCAGCTGTAATTATACCTGTTTTTTCAACATGAAGTTCAGTTATAACACCAGCTTCGCTTCCAACTGTTTTTAATTTTAGGGCTTTTCTTGCCTGAAGGATACCTCCTCTTGCAACAGCTCGATTGCCAGTGAATTCTATTGTATCAAAGGCTCTCATTTTTGAGGTATATTCACCTTTTCCTGTAACATAAATGCTTCCAGTTGCAACAATATTACTGTTTTGAGAATATGCAAGGGTAACATCTATAGGAATTTCAAGCTGATCACCAACAACTTCGATTTCTTCTTCAATCCTTTCTTTAAAATTTTCAACCTCTTCAATTGATTTAATATTAAAGGTATTTAATCCCATAAGTTTATTACGTATAAAGTCTAAGATTTCACTTTTTTGAATTCCAGATGAGATGTTAAAAGTTAGTATATTCATTGAAAGGTTAGGAATATTTTTATATCTTTTATCAATAATCACACGTATTATTTCACCAATATTTTTTCCTGGAGTTCTTTCTGTTACACTTTTAATGCTTTCTATTAATCCTAATAAATTACTTCGGTATTTGTTAAGGTTTTCTACATAAGTTTTCTTTTCCACATCATAACCGCCTGCTAAAATATTAGAATTGATTACGCTTCCCATTATGGTAATAGGTCCATTAGCTGAAGCACTGGCAGATGTTATGTTTTTCCTTACAATAAGACTTCCCTTTGCATGTACACTCATTCCATCATTTATATTGTTGCTTACTTCAACATCACCAATAAAATTAATATTACCAGTTGTTAAGTCAACATCATTTACTGAATATAGATCATTTACTGTGAATATTCCATTTATTTCGCTAGGTCTTCCAGCTTTTGTAGCTATTATATGATTTTCTTCTAAAGTACATCCTGTAGTAGCTTTAAAGGTTTTACTTCGTAATGTTTTCTTTGGAACAACACTGCCAAATACATCTGTTCCATTTTCACCTACAACACCAGGGATTTTTATTGCAAGAATCTCACCTTTTTGAACATTTGCTATCTGAGTAAGATTTCTATAATCTATTTTTTCAGTTGTTGATTCTTCTAAAGAATTTTTTTCTTTATCAGCAAATAGTATTTTTATTTCATCTTCTTTATCATCTTTTTGAGGAATACCTTCAGCAACCAAAATTTCTGCACCAACAGTTCCTTCGCACACTTCATTTAATATTTCTGTTTTAATTCCTTGTTTAATATTTAGTTTATGGAGAGCATTAAGAAGATCGCTTACTGTATATTTTTCAATATAGCCAGTAGGAACCTTGCGTATTCTTAATATTAGATTCTCAGTGACAGGACAGTCTTTTAGTTTATATGTATATTGTGGTGTATATTCAACTGTAGCAAAAACTTTCATTTTATCATCTGAAACTTTTATATCCATCTTTTTTTGAGGCTCAATAACTGTTGGAATACAATTAATAGTGTCTTTTGCACTTACAGTATGTTTTGTATTAGGAGGTATTGAAACTCCATTAATTATAAGATCAATTCCAATACATGATTGTATTGTGTAGTTTTTGCTGTCTGAATCAGGGATGTTAATAACTATTTTGCCATTTTTTACGCTTAATCCATAATCTGATTTAAGAAAAGAATCATCTAAATCAGTGGCGTTTTCAGATATGTTTTCACTTGGTGAAACAACATCATTAATTTTTGTTTCATTTGAATCTTCTTCAAGAAGTTTTAAAATATCATCAACATCTTTTGAGTCGGCTTTATCCTTAGATACTCTTATTTCGGTTGTATGATTAAAGAGACCAGAGTCTTTAATTACAGTATATTGTATTTTATCTTTTGGGATGTTTAATTCAACAGATGCCTGCTCTAAGCAATGATCTATATTTTTTCCGTAGAATACTAAATCCATAAATAATCCCTCCCCTTAAAAAATAAGTATATTTGTATTATATCATATTTATACTATAATAAGATATTTGAATTGGTAAAATTAAGTTGGTAATTCAATAAAATGTATTATATATGATATAATATAGCATATAAGAACAAAATAATTAATTTATCATATACTAATATATTGCTTTTATTAAAGGAGGGAGGAATATGTTATATGTTATTAATAATATGGAAATATGGGTTGAAAAATGTTTAAATGAGGCTGTTAAAGATTTAAACATGTGTAAATGTGATAAGTGTTTAAAAGATGTGTATGCATTGACGCTAAATAGACTTAAACCTAAATATATAATTGCTGATAAAGGAATAGAAAGTGAAAAAGTTGATTTTGAATTTGAAAAATCAAAAGAAAATATAATTAGTTGCATAAGGGAATGTGCCTTAATTGTGTCTGAAAATCCTAAGCATGATATAGTTGAAAATGATAGTGTGGTAAATTTCGAAGAATTATTTGTTGAAAATTATATGAAAGAAATATTGAAGGGAAATGAATTAATAAATACTGATGAGTATATACGTCAAATTTATGTAATGGTACTTAATAACATAAAGCCTGTTTATACAGTAACAAAGCAGGGAGAATTATATAGCAAGGTTAATAGCAATCAAGGTCAGTATAGAACTGAAATATTTTTAGAAATTACCAAGGCAATAGATATAATAAATATGAAAATAAAAAAAGAAAATAAAAATTAAAAAACTATTGATATTTTAAGATGTTTAAGAGTATAATAATAAAAAGTGAAGATGTTAAAAATATTGATAAGGAAGAGTATATTATTTTATAGTTTTTTTAGAGAGTTAAGTATATGGTGTAATCTTAACAAAACTAAG
>CAZLOP010000105.1:0-1016 GCA_964561205.1 uncultured Clostridium sp.
TTCTTTTTCTTTAATATCAATATTTAATTTTTGAATATTTTCACAACTTTGTGAATTTTCCCTTGTTAATATGTCTTCTTTATCTGAAAACTGCAGAACTTCATTGTTTATTCTATTATATTCATTTCTTTTACTTTGAAGTCCTTCATCAAGTGCAGCTTTTCTGATTTTCATTGCAGTCAACTGTTCAGATGTCCTGTCTATTAATTCCTGCTTTTCTTTAAGATAACTTTCAATTTCATTAATCCTTGTTTTAGTTAAAATATCATCATTTTCAACATCTTTTATTTTTAATTCATTTTGATTAATTTCTTTTTCTAATGTATATTTGCTGTTTATAGCTTTTTCTATTTCCTGTTTATTTAAATCAAGATTACTCCTTAATCTCTCAGTATCGTTTTGAAGATTTTTCTTTTCTTCAATTTTCTTTGTTAAATCAATATTTTTTTCATGTATGGAATCTCTCTTATTTAAAATATCATCATCCAGATTTTTTATTCTATTTTTTAATTCACTGCTTTCACTTAATAAATTTCTGCATATAATTGTTTTCTCTTCTATCTCTTTACCCAGTTCTTCTATTTCTCTTTTTCTTCCAAGAACATTTGTATTTTTTCCTTTTATACTGCCACCAGTAAGACTTCCTCCTGAATTTATAATTTCACCATCAAGAGTAACAATACGATATGTATAATTACCTTTTTTAGCTATAGCAAGGGCTGTGTCCATGTCATTACATATAATAGTTCTCCCTAATATATAATCCATTATATTATTATATACAGAATCAAATTCTATAATTTCACTGGCAATACCAATATAACCATCTGCTTTTATAATGTTATCATCTAATGTCAGTTTTCTTCCCTTTATTATATTAAGAGGAAGAAATGTAGCCCTTCCTAGCTGGTTTGTTTTTAAATAATTTATAAGTTTTTTAGCCACATTTTCATTTTTAGTTATTACATTTGAAATTGCACCTCCAAGAGCTACCTCTATTGCAACTTCATATTTAG
>CAZLOP010000105.1:1026-6148 GCA_964561205.1 uncultured Clostridium sp.
ACCTTAAATATTTCTCCAACTACTTTTGTATCATCAGCATGGGAAATCTTATCATTACGAATGTTTTCCATAAGAGTTTTTACAGATCTGTTGTATCCTTCATAATGTTTTTCTAAGTTTTCAAGCATGTTCTTATTAGCTTCCAATTTAGTTAATGATTTGTTCACCTCCCTGTATTCAGTTTCCTTTTTTGTTAAAACAGCATTCAGTTTACTTAGTTCTCTTTTTTCATTTTCAATATCTTTATTATATTTTTCTATATCAGCTTTTTTATTTCTTATCTCATCTTCAATCCCGCTAAAAGTCTTTGAATTAATAAGCATATTGCTTTCAATTAACCTTCCTGAAGATTTTAATTGTTCTATTCTTTCATTTTTTAGAAAAATTTCTTTATTTATAACTGCAATTTTATTTTTAATGTCTGCATTTTTTCTTAAAATATCAATTTCATCTTTTCTTAAATTTTCAAGTTCTTTTTCTTTTAAAGAAGTCATACTTAAAACTTCTTCATTTTCTTTTTTAAGACTTTCAATTTCTTTTTCTTTCTCCTTAACTTCCCATTCTTTTCCTTCTATTTCTTTTAAAAGAAGTTCTTTGTTGTTCTTTATATAAACTATCTTACTTTTCAAATCCGAAATTTCATTTTTATTTCTTTCTATTTTTTCGTTAAGTGATTTTATTCTTTCATTGTATAATTCAATATTTTTAGTATCTTCGCTTACATTTTCTTTTAGGCAAAAATACTTTTCTTTTTCTTCAAATGTTTTTTTATCTAAATTTTCTATGCTTTCTTCAATTTTTCTTAATTCTTCTTTATCTTTTGCTGCATCAGTCTTTTTCAAATTAAGTTTTTCAATACTTCTATTTAATTCCTCATTTATTGAATTTAATTCTTCTTCCATACCCTTTATTGTATGTACAATAAGAGATACTTCTTTTTTCTTTAGTCCATTAGATAATTCATTAAATTGAATAGCCTTTTCTCTTTCAACTCTTAATGGTTCTATTCTCTCTTCATAAGTTGATAGAATATCATTTATTCTCACCAAGTTTTCATCAGTATTACTTAATCTTTTTTCTGCTTCTTCTTTTCTATTTTTGAATTTAACAATACCTGCTGCTTCTTCTATAAGTGCTCTTCTGTCTTCAGGTTTTCCACTTAAAATAGCTTCTATTTTACCCTGTCCAATAAGGGAATATCCTTCTTTACCTATACCAGTATCCATAAACAGCTGGCTTATATCTTTTAATCTGCATTTTGTGTTATTAATCATATATTCAGATTCACCTGATCTGAATATTCTACGTGATACTGTAACTTCAGTATAATCTGTTGCAAGACTTCCATCACTATTGTCAAGAGTAAGAGATACCTGTGCAAGACCAACTGGTTTTCTAAATTGAGTTCCTGCAAATATAACATCTTCCATTTTTCCACCTCGAAGAACTTTAATACTCTGTTCTCCAAGAACCCACCTTACAGCATCCGAAATATTACTTTTTCCACTTCCATTAGGACCTACTACCGCTGTTACACCTTTTTTAAATTTTAATTCTGTTTTATCTGCAAAAGACTTAAATCCACGTATCTCAAGAGATTTTAAAAACATTATTCTACTCCTTGTCTCTAAAGTATGGTAGGTATTAATCCTATAATAAATATAAAAATCATAAATATAGTTAATCCTACAATCATTTTTTGCCTAGTCTTCTTTCTCATACCAAACACCTCTTATTATAATTTAGTTTATAGTAAACAGTAATAAATATCAATATTTAACGTATATAAAAGCGAGAGTTTCCCCTCGCTAAAACACTAACTCTATTTTCTTTTTATTTAATTCAATTATAATTTTATCTCTGGAAATATCATTATTTTGAATCACATTAATTTTTTTTATATAGCTTTTTATAGTTTTAAAATAAGTTTTTTTATCTGCATAAAGTTTGCTTATATCTTTTGGATTTATATTAATTGTTATTTCTTCAGCATCACTACATTTTTCTATGATTTTTTCTGCAATAAGGCTTCCAATAACAAGTTCTCTCATTGCAGGATGAAAAGGTCCTGCTATTACATCCCTTCCTTCTGCTATTGCATCAGTAGGCTGCAGACCTATTCTGATAACATTAATTCCTCTCGCTGTATACATATCATACATTTTCCTGCTTATTTCTACTGCCTCGTCTAATGTATATGGAATATATGTTTTTCTTCTATACATTACTTCCATAGGTGTATCCTTTATAACAAGTGAAGGATATATTCTGCAGATATCAGGTTTCATATCTATTGACCTTTGTGCTGTTTTAAGATCCTTCTCAAATGTATCTCCTGGAAGCCCGGGCATTATCTGATGTCCTAAGGTAATTCCATATTCATGTACAAGTTGTGAAGCTTTTGCTACATCTTCTGTTGTATGACCTCTTCCTGCTTTTTTCAATACCTCTTCATCTAATGACTGAACTCCAAGTTCTATAATATCAACAGTATACTCTTTTAAATAATCAAGTATATATTCATTAATATAATCAGGTCTGGTTGATAATCTTATTTTATCTATAATTTTTTTATCTTTGTATTCTTTTGCTATTTTTAAAAACTCTTTTTGTTTTCTTTCTTCTATACATGTAAATGTACCCCCAAAAAAAGAGACTTCCAAAGTTGCATTGCTTTTATTAATAGTTTTTATGTAATCCTCTATGGTACTTCTTACTGTTTCATTAGTTACAGTCTCATCAAGACCAGTTATTCTATCCTGATTACAAAATACACATTTGTGAGGACATCCTTCTTGAGGTACAAAAATAGGAATTATATAATAATTTTTACTCATATTATTTATTAATTCTATTCAAGGCTGCTTTTGCTGCATTTTGTTCTGCTTCTTTCTTACTGTAGCCTTCTCCCCGTCCCATATTTTTTCCATTTATAACTACATCAATAAAAAATTTTCTTCTGTGTGGCGGACCTTCAAATTTTATTAACTCATAATTAATTTCTACTTCTCCATGCTGCTGAAGAAGTTCCTGAAGCTTTGTTTTAAAGTCAAGAATTATTTCGTTATTTATAGCTTTTTCTATAATCTCTTCAAAGTGGAGAAGAATAAAATCTTTAGCAAAACCAATTCCTTTATCAAGATATACCGCTGCAATTACTGCTTCAACGGAATCCGCCTGAATAGACATTCTTTCTCTCCCTCCTGTAAGTTCTTCACCTTTACTCATACGTATAAACTGTCCTAAATGTAGTTTTTTTGCTATTTCATATAATGAATTTTCACATACTATAAGACTTCTGATTTTTGTAAGTTCACCTTCACTTTTATTTTTGAACTTATTAAATAAATATTCTGTAATGGTAAGCTGAAGTACCGAATCTCCTAAAAACTCTAATCGTTCATTATATTCAGCATCTTTAAACTGATTTCCAAATGAGCTGTGTGTAAGGGCAGTTTTTAATAAACCATGATTATTAAAATAAACTCCAAGATTTTCTTCAATTTCTCTAAGTGTATATTTGTTCACTTTTATCACTCCTTGAAAGTTTATTCTTCAATCTGCTCTATTTTCATATAAACAAATTCAAGAATAAACTATTTTTAATGAATATAAAATCCCGCATATAAAAGCGGGACTGTTTTTATTCTTCGTTGTGAGCTTTTACGTATTGAACAACGTCGCCAACTGTTTTAAAGTTTTCAACATCTTCGTCTGGAATTTCCATATCTAATTCATCTTCAAGTGCCATAACAAGTTCAACAATATCTAATGAATCAGCATTTAAATCATCAATAAATGATGCTTCCATAGTAACACTTTCAGCATCTATGCTTAACTTATCTGCAATTATTGCTTGTATTTTCTCAAACATTACCTTCACCTCCCAAGTTCTACATTTAGATAATATTATATTATAACTTCTTCGTCAATACACATTCACATTTTTTTCTTATTTTTCTGAAATAAATTCTTGTTTTAAATATGTTAAAACATCATTTTCATAAAATATTTTTGCCTGTCTTATGGCATTTTTAAATGCACGTGCATCTGAACTTCCATGAGCTTTTATACAGATTCCATCAACTCCAAGAAAGGGAGCACCTCCATACTCTTTATAGTCAAATCTCTTTTTTATTTTCATTAAAACCGGCTTTAATAATAAAACTCCTATTTTAGATAAAACAGATGAGTTCATTACTTCTTCTTTCATAACACTTAAAAGAGCTGAAGCTGTACCTTCATACATCTTTAAAGCAGTATTTCCACAAAAACCATCACTAACTAATACATTAGTATCTCCTGCTGCTATATCACGTGGTTCAATATTCCCAACAAAATTTAATTCTTTTTCTTCTTTTAACAGCTGATATGTTGTCTTTGTTAAATCATTGCCTTTTTCTTCTTCTTCTCCAATATTTATAAGACCAATTGAAGGTTCCTTAACCCCAAAAACTTTTTCATAATATATTTTACCCATTTTTGCAAATTGTAAAAGATAGGAAGGTTTACAATCAACATTTGCCCCAACATCTACAATCATAAAGCATCCATTTTGACCTGGCATAATAGGTGCTAAAGCTGGTCTTTCTACACCTTTTATTCTGCCTGCAATAAATGTACATCCTGCTAAAAATGCTCCTGTACTTCCTGCGGATATTATGCTGTCACACGTTCCATCCTTTACAAGATTAAGAGCCTTTACAAGACTAGAATCCTTTTTCTTTCTCACAGCCATAACTGGGTGTTCATTAGTACTGATAACTTCTGTTGCATCAATTACAGTTATTTTATTTTTATCATAATCATATTTTGATAATTCTTTATTTATATCATTCTGTGGTCCAGTAATATACATTTCAAGATCTTTATATTCATTTAAAGCTTCAATACATCCTTTTACAACTTCTAAAGGTGCATTATCTCCGCCCATTCCATCTATAGCAATTTTCATGTTTTTCACTTCCTTTCTTCAGCTATATAATATAACTCTTACCATATAATTTCAACAATATACATCAAAAATCCATTATATAAAAAGAAAAGAAAGTCATAAAGACTTTCCTCTTAGTTTTCAGAAGCAACAACTTCCTTACCTTTGTAATAACCACATTTCTTACAT
>CAZLOP010000106.1:0-2340 GCA_964561205.1 uncultured Clostridium sp.
AGCGGCAGAACTTGATCCTATTGAAGCATTAAGATATGAATAAAATTTTAATGAGAGATTAAAATTTCTTAGTAAAGTTATACTAAATTTCATATTTCAATTTATTTTAGGCTAAAGTCATAATAAAAAATGGGACTGCTGCATTAATTTGTGGCAGCTTCTTTCTATTCATAGAAAAAATCAGCACTATTTTCTATGATTATATTGCATGGATTTTGCTTGTGGAGAATCATAAGTTTGTTATTACTAAGCAGAAAAATTGGCATTATTAATTATTTATGATATATTTTAATTATTAATGTACTGTTATTAATATTATTGAGGTGGAACGAAATGATAGATCATAGAAAAAGAGCAAAAGAATTATTTTTAGAAGGTTATAATTGTTCCCAGTCAGTTTTTGGTGCTTTCTGTGAAGATATGGATATGGATTTAAAAACCGCAGTAAAATTTGCTTCATCATTTGGCGGAGGAATGGGCAGAATGCGTGAAGTTTGTGGAACTGTAAGTGGAATGTTAATGGTGGCAGCAGTTTTATTTGGTTATGATGATCCAAAGGATAAAGGTGCTAAAACTGAACATTATAAAAGAGTTCAGGAGCTTGCAGGAAAATTTAAAGAAAAAAATGGATCAATAGTATGCAGAGTTTTACTTGGAATTGAAGGTAAAGATGACAGCTATGTTCCATCTGACAGAACATCAGAATATTATAGAAAGAGACCATGTGTAGAACTGGTCCAGTTATCTGCTGGAATTATGGAAGAATACATAAAAGACCATATAAATGAAATTAAATAGTAAAAAGGGACTGCTGCATTAATTGTTTAATGCAAAAACGTCCCTTTTTCTTTGATAAATCATAATTTGACGAATAAAACTAAAAGCTAAGGACTAAGAACTAAGAGTTTCGGTGAAAAAACCTTCAGTTTTTTTATTATATTATTGCATTGATTTTGCCGTGCAAAATCTACCGCAGTTCTTAGTTTTTAGTCCTTAGTTCAAATTATGATTTATATAAGTGTTAATAATAAAGTAATCTTTAGTGTAAGCTGCTTCTTTTTGTACATTTCATTAGTAAGTTTTTCTCCAAATAGATGGACTGAAGAGAATAATCATAGGATATATTTCAAGTCTTCCTGTAAGCATACAGAATGATAAAATCATCTTACTTAAAGGAGAAAAAGCAGCAAAGTTGCCTGTTGGACCAACAGCACCAAGACCAGGACCTACATTACTTATTGTTGTTATAACAGCTGTAGAAGTAGTAACAACATCGAAGCCGTCTAAAGCCACAATGAAAATAGCAATAAGTGTTATTATTATATATCCTCCTAGAAATAAGAACACACCATTTATAATTTCTTCATTAACAACTTTTCCATCCATTTTAACACTTTTAATTCTTTTTGGATGAAGAATTTTATCAATTTCTCTTTTTATAGCTTTAAAAATAAGTACTATTCTTACTGTTTTTATTCCACCACCAGTTGACCCAGCCATGGCACCAGCAAAAGTAAGTAAAATAATAATATTTTTACTAAAAGTAGGCCATAAATTGAAATCAGCAGTAGCATATCCTGTAGTAGTTATTATTGATGCTACCTGAAAGGAAGAATCTCTGATTGATTTGGTTATATTTCCGTTATTAAAATCTGTTATGTTAATAGTAATAAGTACTGCAGAAACAAAAATCATTAAAAGATAATAATGCAGTTCTTCACTTTTTAATATATCTGTAAAGTTTCTTTTTAGAAGCTGAAAGTAAAGTGCAAAGTTTACTCCAAAAAGTATCATAAAAATAGTTATAATCCATTCTACAGCAGGATTATTAAAAGCAGCCACACTTGCATTCATGTTTGAAAAACCACCAGTACCTGCAGTACTTATGGCATGCATAATTGAATTAAACCATGATAAACCTGCAATTTTTAAAAGAATTGTTTCAATTACTGTAAGTACAAAATAAAGCAGATATAATATTTTAGCTGTGTCTTTTATTCTTGGAACTATTTTACCAGGAGTAGGACCAGGACTTTCTGCTTTTAAAATATGTATTGTATTTCCGCCAAGAGAAGGTATTAAAGCCAACATAAATATTAGAAATCCCATACCACCAATCCAGTGAGTAAAGCTGCGCCAAAATAATATGCAATTTGGCAGAGATTCTATTTCAGTCAGGATAGTTGCACCTGTTGTAGTAAAGCCGGATACTGTTTCAAAAAATGCATCTACTATTGAAGGCATTGCACCACTTATTACAAAAGGAATGCCACCAGTAAATGAAATAATAATCCATGATAATCCTACTATAAGAAAACCTTCTTTTGCGTAAAGCTGATC
>CAZLOP010000106.1:2350-6126 GCA_964561205.1 uncultured Clostridium sp.
ATTTAGCAAAGAAGAAAAGCAATTGGTGCTACTATAAATATTGTATATATAAATGCTTTTAATTCTGGTTCTCTATAGTACAGACCAACTAAAATTGGTATTAGCAGCATTAATAGTTCATATTTTAGTACATTACCAATAATTTTAAAAACTATTTTATAATTCATCTATTTTTTACCTCCAGAGAAAATACCGCTAAGACTTAGTAAGTTTGCATTCTGCGTAACTACTATTACTCTGTCAAGAGGTTTTAAGCAATCATCTCCACTTGGTATTATTATTTTATTATCTCTTACAATTGTTGCAATAAGACTATTCTTAATAAAAGTAATGTCTTTTAATTTTTTATGAATATATTTTGTGTGATCACTTACAATAAATTCAATTGCTTCAGCTTTTTCATTACAAATTTTATATACATTTTCAATTGGACATTTCTTTTTATTTTTTAATGTTCTAACATATTTTAAAATTTTACCTGCAGTTACTGTTTTAGGACTTATTATTGAGTTTATACCTATAGCAGAAGCAACATCATTATAGTTATCTCTTGTAACTTTAGTAATTATGTTATTAACATCATTGTTAGAAGCAAAAAGAGAAGCTATTAAGTTATCTTCATCTCTTCCTGTTAATGCAATAAAACTGTCACACTCATTAAGATTTTCTGATAGTAGTAGATCCTGATCCATACCATCACCATTTATTATTATAGAATTAGGCAGAAGCTCAGTTAATTCCTGACATTTATTTAAATCAAATTCAATTATTTTACTATGTACACCAACTTCGCCTATTTTTTTGGCAAGGTAGTAGCTTATTTTACCTCCACCTATAATCATTGCATTTTTTACTCTTTTTTTGTATTTACCTAACTTTTTAAATAATGTTTCAATATCACGATGTTCACCAATAACATAAACTTTATCATCTTTTTGGAATACATCTCCGCCTTTTGGAATCATAAAAGATTTATTTCTTTCAATTCCACAGAAAAGTAAATTGCCTTTTATAAAATCAATTTTACCTATTTCCTGGTTTATAAGACCGCTATTTTCAGATAAGGAAAAACCAACAAGATTAACTCTGTCATTTGCAAAATTATCAATACTGCTTACAGAAGGGTACTTTATTAATTTTGCAATTTCTCCTGCAGCTGCTTTTTCTGGATTGATTACAAGATCAATTCCTACAGCCTCTGTTAATAATGTTATTTCTTCATCGTATCCAGGGTTTCTTACTCTGGCCACAGTATATTTTGCTCCAAGTTTTTTACCTGAAAGAGAGCAGAGCATGTTAAGTTCATCACTGTTAGTAACTGAAATAAGTAAATCACATTCACTTATTCCTGCTTCATATAGTACCTTTAAACTTGTACAGTTACCCTCTATGCACATTACATCAAGATTATTAGCTATTTTTTCAAGAGCCTCTGTTTTTTTATCAATTATAATTACATCATCATTTCCAACAGATAAGAACTTAGCTATGTTATAGCCAACTTTACCTGCACCAACTATTATGATTTTCATTATCTTTCTCCTTAAATAATAAGATTCATATTATTATACAATAAAAAATATATATTTACACTCTTATTTTCTTATTTACATAAGAAAAATATTCTACAAATTATTGCGTATTTTCATAATTAATATAGCTTTTTTAGAAAAAATATGTAATTTCAATGAAATATTGTTATGTATTTTAATTTAATCACAATAATATATTAAAAAATAAGAAGATATAGAAGAGGATTAAAAAATCAAACTCTTATATATCTAATAGAAATTATTAAAAAGTCAATGATTGAAATTGTTTTATAATATAGCTTAAAGTATAAAAATCTTTATCTGTATCGAATTTTAAAAAGTTCATACCTTCAATTAAAGCTCTTTCATCAAATTTTTCACTTAAAATAAGCATTGAAAGTGGATTGATGCGGCCATCTTTAGTGTCTAAAACTCTAGAAGCTTTTACATGTTCATTTTCTAAAGCTGTTAAAACGGCAGATTCAAGTTCACTGCTTATATTAAGTTCTGGCATACTTTCAAAGAATCGTATTTCAGGATGGTTCAAATTGAGATTTTTACATTGTGTAACATCACATCCAACAAAGAATGTGTTAGTAAATTTAGCATTTCCAAAGTCAGCATCGCTTAAAACTGCACCTTCAAAAATAGTATTATCAAATTTAGCTTCTTTAAATCTTGAACCTTTTAGATTAGATCCGATAAATTCGGCTTGAGAAAAATTGCATCTGTAGAAGTTACATTTTTTTAAATGAGCGCCTCTAAAACTTACACATTGAAATCGTGAAGCAGAAAAATCAGTATTATATGATTTGCTTCTTGAAAAATTATTGCACATAAAGTTTTTATTCTTCTTATCAGCTTTATCGTAAGAAAATTCGTTATTAAAATTTTTTCTTGACATTATTATCCTCCAATTAATTGCTTTAATGACAGCTATAATACAATTATTGGGAGTAATATAGCGTTCATAGTTATATTATATATTCTTATAACAAAAGTCAAATTGTATTATTTTATGAAAAGTTAATTAATAAAATTAAAAGGTATTGATATTTTTCAATTTTATTTGTATAATAAAGACATTAATTGCATAAATAAAAAACGTTGAATGAGAAAGTAAGGATTATGAAATTTTAAAGAGAGAGAAGGTTAATAAGCTGAAAGCCTTCTTAAATAATAGTAATTACTGAAGTTCTCTCAGGAGTTCTGACTGTGAACAAGTAGTAGTAGTCAGCGGTAAAAACCGTTAATTTTAATTAAGCTGGGTATCATTTTGATATCAAGTAGGGTGGTAACGCGGATATTTCGTCCCTTCATTTTGATATGAAGGGACTTATTTTTATGCAAAAAAGTAAATTAATTTGAAATAAATTTAAATTTTAAATTAGTAACATGTTCTGAAAGGAGAAAAAAACATGAAAGAAAAACTTAAAGAATTGCAGAATCTTGCATTAGAAAAAATTAAAAATGCAAAAGACAGCAGTGAACTTGAAGAAATAAGAGTAAAGTTCTTAGGTAAAAAAGGAGAATTAACATCAATACTTAGAGGGATGGGTCAGGTTTCTCCAGAAGAAAGACCAGTTATAGGTAAACTTGTTAATGAAGCAAAAGCTAAAATTGAAGGTGAGCTAGAAAAAATAATAACATTTATAAAAGATAAGGAAAAAGCTGATAAGCTTGCAAATGAAACTATTGATATTTCACTTCCAGGAAAGAAAAACAGGGTAGGAAAAAGACATCCTCTTGACTTAACACTTCAAAAGATGGAAGAAATATTTGTATCTATGGGCTTTACAATAGAAGATGGTCCTGAAGTTGAACTTGACCGTTATAATTTTGAAGCTTTAAATATTCCAAAGAACCATCCTGCAAGAAGTGAACAGGATACATTCTATATTAATGATAATATAGTTTTAAGAACTCAGACTTCGCCAATTCAGGTTAGAACAATGGAAAAACAAGAGCCGCCAATAAAGATGATATCACCAGGAAAAGTTTACAGATCAGATTCTGTTGATGCAACTCATTCACCAATATTTTATCAAATGGAAGGTCTTGTTATAGACAAAGGTGTAACTTTTGCAGATTTAAAAGGAACTCTTGATCTATTTGCAAAGAAGATGTTCGGAGAAAAGGTTAAAACTAAATTCAGACCACATCACTTCCCATTTACAGAACCATCAGCTGAAATGGATGCTACATGCTTTGTATGTGGAGGAAAAGGATGCAGAGTTTGTAAAA
>CAZLOP010000107.1:0-6072 GCA_964561205.1 uncultured Clostridium sp.
ATGTTTCATCATTATCAACATAATCTCCATGAAGTATTCCACAATGTCCATGTGATGTGTATTCACACATACACACATCAGTAATTACAAGAAGGTCTTTGTTTATCTCTTTTATTTTTCTTACAGCCTTTTGAACTATTCCATTATCTGCAAAACTTTCACTTCCACAGGCATCCTTGTTATCTGGAATTCCAAAAAGAAGTATTCCACCAATTTTTGCTTTTGTGACCTGATCTATTATTTCAGGTAATCTGTCAATTGAAAAATGATAATTTCCTGGCATTGATGAAATTTCATTTTTTATATTTGTTCCTTCTACTACAAAGATAGGATAAATAAATTCTTTTGAATTTAATGTTGTTTCTCGCACAAGACTGCGTGTCTGCTCATTAACTCTAAGTCTTCTTCCTCTTTTTATCATTTAATCACACCTCATAAACAATTTAAAATGGACAATACTAATCCTATTATTTTCATTAATATTATATCAATTATATAACTAATTATCTTTTATGTACATTTCATATAACTTTTCTATAAAACCATCATCACTCTGGTTACTGCATACAACAGCATCAATATTATAATCTTTAAGGCATCTATTGGTAGTCTCACCAATAGCAACACATACTTTTTCTTTTACTTTATCTATACCACACATTTTTATAATATTTTTTGCAGTTGAAGGGCTTGTAAATAGAACTATATCAGTTTCATCAAAAGATTTTATGTCTTTTAATTTAGGGCATACTGTATCATAAATATGTACTCTGTCTACTTCTGCACCACCTTTTAAAAGCTCATCCATTAATGTGTTTTTACTTAATGATGAACATGGAATCAGCACTTTATCACCTTTTTTTACTATATCTTTTAGCTTTTCACTTAAACCCTTACCACTAAATATATCTGCAGTAATTGCTGCAAATACTCCTCTTCTTTTCAATGCTTCAGTTGTTGATTTCCCTACACATGAAATTTCAGCTTTTATGTTTCTTATGTCATATTCCTTTTCTATTAAATAGTCAAAAAATATATTTACACTGTTTACTGATGTAAATGCAATATGATTATATTCTGAAAGTTTATTAATATATTTATCCATATTACTGCATGTATTTTTTATTTCTATTGCTGGAATACTTGTGACCTCTGCTCCTAATGCCTTTAATTTTTCCTTTAAACTTTTTCCCTGTTCCAAGGTTCTTAATAATGCTATGTTCCTGCCAAATAAAGGTTTATTTTCATACCAGTTAAGATTTTCGTTTAATTTTACAACTTCGCCTACAACAATTATACATGGAGATTTTAATTTTGCTTTTTCCACTTTGTATTTTATATCTTTTAATGTTCCAATAACTTTTTTCTGCTTGCTGCATGTTCCACGCATAACAACTGCACATGGAGTATCTATATTCTTTCCATAACGAAGAAGATTTTCAACTATTGAATCCAAACTGCTTAGTCCCATCATAAAAACAAGAGTTCCGTTTTCTTTTGCTAAAGCCTCAAAATTAATTTTTAATGATGCAGCACTTTTTCCTGTAACAATATGAAAACTTTGAGAAACGCCTCTATGAGTTATTGGAATTCCAGCGTAATTAAGAACTGCAATGGGAGATGTAACCCCTGGTATTACTTCAAATTGAATGTTTTCTTTTTTAAGAGCTAGAACTTCTTCTCCTCCACGACCAAATACATAAGGATCTCCACCTTTTATTCTTCCTACTGTGTGCCCTGCTTTAGCAAGACTTACCATCAGTTCATTTATCTGATCCTGAGTCTTATAATGTATTCCTGGTTCTTTTCCACAATAATATATTTTACAATCTTCATCTATATAATTAAGAATATTATTTGAAACTAATCTATCATACAAAACTGCAGTACACTGCTTTAATGAATTTACTGCTTTTAATGTTAATAACTCTTCATCTCCTGGACCTGTTCCTATTATGTATACCTTACTCATAAAACATCTCCCAAACTTTACATGCATATATCTGCATTTTTTATTTTAATAACTTTTTTCACTCTTAACTATTAAGTATTTTCTCTGCCAGTTTCTTTCCTGCCTCCATATATTCATACTTATTTAAAAGAATATCTTTTTTAATAAGTTTTCCGCCTATTTCAAAAACACCTTCCATATACATATCATTATTTTCAATAACAGTATAAACTCCAATTGCACTATGGCAGTCTCCATTTAAAGCACGCATAAAGCTTCTTTCTGCTTCTATTTTTATTCTTGTTTCTTTATGTTCAAGTTTTTCAAAATACACTCCTGCATCACATTCATTTAAGCATTCAATTCCTAACGCTCCCTGAGCTACTGCTGGAAGTACAGTCTGTGGATCAAAATATTCTGTTATTATATTTTCTAAGTTTAATCTTTTCAGTCCTGCTGCTGCAAGAACTATTCCATCAAGCTCCATATCCTGCATTTTCTGAAGTCTTGTCTGAACATTGCCTCTTATTGGCACAATCTCAATATCACTTCGCATATTCTTTAAAAGCATTGCTCTTCTTAAACTGCTTGTTCCCACTTTAGCTCCGCTTTTTAGTTCATAAAAAGATATATTTTCTCGTGCAATAAAAGTATCACGCACATCTTCTCTTTCAGTAACTGCTGCAATAGTAAAAACTTCTGGAAGAGCATGTGGTACATCTTTCATGCTGTGTACAGCCCCCTGTGCTTTTCCGTTTAATAAAGCTTTTTCAATATCTTTTACAAATAGTCCTTTTCCACCCATTTTATTTAATGCCATATGAAGTTTTTTATCACCTTCTGTTACAATGAGAAGTTTTTCACTTTCTATGCTGCATTTTTCTTTTAAAGATTTAATAACCAAATCTGTCTGAATCTGTGCAAGTTTACTTTTTCGAGTTGCTATTATAAGTTTATTCATTTTTCCTCCATATGCTTTTATAATTTGTTTATGATATAAGATATAAAACTATCTCATCATCAAAGAATTTTCTTAAATACTCATAAGCAAGCCCTTTATCATAATACTCTTTAAATTCTGCACTTCCTGCTATATCTAAGACAAGCTTTTTATGTTCAGGCATACTTTTTCCTTTATTCCGTATCATAGATGAAAACTTAATAAAATCATCATATTCATTTATTACTTCTTTAATTTTTCTGCCAACCATTACAGTTCCCTTTGGATTAGCAGTCATGCTGTTTACACATGCAGTAAGATTTTCACTTTTTACTTCAACTGGTATTATTCCCATTCCGTCCTTAAAGTTTACACAATTTATAAATATCCTGTAATTTTTATTGCAGAATTCCTCAACTTTTTCTATTATGTACTCATCATTTACTGCAATTACTATTATATGCTTATCATTTAAAAATTCATCAAAAAACTTTTCTTTCCTAAGTTTTAAATTATTTTTATATTCTTTTCCTAGATTAATTATATTTTTGCTGAATTCATATGATATTATTTCAACGTTGCAATTATCTTTTAAAAAATGTACTGCTTTTATGTATGCAGCTCTTCCTCCTCCAATAATACCTATATTTATTTTTTGTGACATTAATCCAACATAAAAATAATCTAGTTTTCCATCTTGAAAATTCTCTTTATTATATTCAGACATTCTTCTTCACGTCCTTTTAGAGTTTCTTCTTTTAATAAATCTATTGCATTATTTATGTAATAGTCTGATGTACTCTTAATTAGAGTTTCAGCCATTTCTTCATGATTTTTTGTATTCATTTTATTTTTAAATGCAGTTATTCTTTTATCTGATACAGACTGTCCTACACTTTTCAGTTCTTTAATATGTTCTGTTATGCTTCTCAGTTTAAGCCATTCTATATATTCATAAAAATATTGTTTTAATATGTATTTATTATGATTCATTCTTTGAATTCTAAGTTGTTCATTTTTATCATTAATAACACTAATGTCATCTATATTATAAACTTTTATGCGGGATACTTTTTCTAATTCTTCATCAAAGTCTCTAGGCACAGCTAAATCATACATGTATATTTGAGGACCTTTTTCGCTTATTTCATTTCTGCTCACAACAACATGAGGTGCTGAAGTACATCCTATAATACATTCTACTTGATTTATTATATTTTTCTTTTCTTCAAAATTAATTATCTGTATACGGTCATCGTGTATTTCTTCCTTAACTAATTCCGGATTACGTACTACAATATATAATTTTTCTATTTTATGACCTAAAAGATATGTAACACAAAGTTTTCCTATTTCACCATATCCAAGCACCATATACCTTTTTAAATTTTTATTTATGGTTTCATTAACTACAATTGATACTGATGAAACTGGAATTTCATAAAGTTTTGCTACTTTCCTAAATTCTTTTCCACATGTTACTGCCATTTGAAAAAGCCTTGATAGTTCTAATGATACTGCCTTATTTTCTCTGCTTTCTAACAAAGCATTCTTAACCTGTCCAAGTATTTGGTCTTCGCCAGTAATCTTTGAATGAAAACCACAGCATACTTCAAAAATGTGTCTGTATACATGTTCACCTTTAGTTATAAATATATATTCTTTCAAATTTTCATTCCACATTAAAACTTCAAAAATCTTTTTTAATATTTCTTCTTCACTATTATAATTAGAAACATTAAAATAAACTTCTGTTCTGTTACATGTTGATAAAATAATTATTTCTTTAAATGTGTCTTTAAATTTCTTATAGTATGTTTCTTTATTTTTATTTATAATATTAAATTTTTCTCTAATAGAAACTGGAGTATTTCTCCTTATACCTAATAAACATATCATTTACTTTACCTCTTAATTACTATTAACTAAAAAATATTAAGTTCTCAATATGTATAGTATATTATCTATTGAAAAAAAACAATAATAAAAAAATCATATATCCCCTTACACATGATGTTTTTTAGTTTTGCTATCACAGAGCGAATTTTCAAAATAACCAGATAAAAAATAACACAATATAAATAAGCTACCACAAATTAATGTGATAGCTCACTTTATTCTTCAGCATCTACAGGAAGAATTATTATAAACTCACTGCCTTCTCCAACTCTGCTTTTTACATATATATCTCCATTATGAAGGTTTATAAGCTGTTTTGTTATGGTAAGACCAAGTCCGCTTCCTCCCTTATGTTCACCACTTTTATCTACAACCTGATTAAATCTGTCAAAGATTGTTTTTTGATTTTCTTCACTTATACCTATTCCACTATCCTTTATACTTATCTTAACTTTATCATTCATATCATATACATCTACTTTAATTAAACCACCTTCAGGAGTGAACTTAACAGCATTGCCTACTAAATTTATAATACATCTTTCAATATCAAGCTTATCACATACAATTGATTTTTCCTCTACATCTGTATCAAAAATAAGTTCTATTCCTTTTCCTTCTATATACTCTTTCATATCAAGAACTGTTTCTTCAACAAGATAGATTATATCTGTGCTCTGCCTGTTTAATACATAGCTGTTATTTTCTATTTTTGTATAATCAATCAGGTTATTTATAAGATTTAATAATCTGTTGCAGTTTCTATTCATTACGTCCATATAATAAGAAACTTTTTCATCAGATAAAGTCTTTTTATCCTTAACAAAGGACTGTATTAACTGATTTGTACTGCTCAGTACATTTAAAGGTGTTCTAAGTTCATGGGACATATTAACAAAATAATTGTTCTTATTTTTTTCTAATTTTAATACCTTGTTAAATAATTCTTCATTTCTTTCCATTTGTGCTCTTAATTCAAATGTTTTTTCATTAACTAATCTGTCTAGTCTTTTTACTTTATTAGCTCCCCTGTATATTATGGCTCCTATTAACAAACAATAAATACATATAGCATACTTATTTCTCCAAAATGGTGGATTAATTGTAAAATTTACAGTCTTAATTTCACTTGATATACCATGGAGAGTTATTGTTTTTATTTCCAATGTATACTTTCCTGGTGCCAAATTTCCAAAAATGATTGAATTATTCTTGGTTACATTCCATTCATCTTCTAAACCCTTAAGTCTGTAAAAATATTTAATTGCGTTTTTATTTCTAT